>DAOWFR010000036.1 GCA_030637925.1 Methanobacteriota archaeon | reverse complement strand
TTTTAGCAAGGATTTTTTGTCTTTTTTAAGAATTAGTTTTACAAAAGCCTGATTATCATGTATCTTTTTATCAAGCTCTGGAAAATACAAGGAATACCATTCCCTAAGCCTCTTTGTCATAAGGTTAATTATCCTCTGCAACTCCTCAATATTACTGATAGAATTAATTATGAACAAGTCAGGATTAACAGAATCCTTAACAGCTTTTCTGGCTAGCTCAAGATTCTTTTTTCTGAGGTTAGAAAGTTCTTTATTCATTTTGTGTTATCAAAAGGGAAGCTCTTTCCACTTATATTGTCTTGTAAATATAAAACTCTGCCAGTTATTAATTATTTTTGAGAATCTTGTCTTAATGCTGTGTGAGATTGTATCTAGTTCTTCAGGATCTCTGGCCCATATAGCTATTTTTAAGTCATAGCTGCCTGTTATTTTTTCAACAGACACTATGTTCTCTTTTTTCATCAGGTAATCTAAGAATTCTTGCCATTCCTCTTTTGTATAGTTCCAGGTTGCTATCATTATAACAGCATAAATGTTATAACCTAATTTTTTCTTGTTAATCCTTACTATAAATTTTTCAATAACTCCTTTTTTAATGAGCTTATTCAATCGGTATCTTACTGTTTCATGGCTTAGCTTTACTCTTTTTGCTAACTTAAGTATTGGTATTCTTCCCTCTTCTTCTAGTATTTTGATTATCTCTATATCCTTTTTGTCAGGTTGGTATATTTCAGGATTTTTAATGATTTTTGCCATAATATTAACTATATTTAAGCTATTAATATATAAAGTTTACTATTTTACATATAGAATATAAGAATGATAGGTAAAAAACAGAAAATAATTCCAGCTTATGTGAATTGGGAATTGACTAATGAGTGCAACATGGGATGTCCTTATTGCTTTTTAGGAGAAAATCCAGAAGGAGTGATAGAGGATATGCCAACAGAAAAAATAAGGGGTATTATAAGAAAATTAAAAGAAAATGGGGTAGAACTCATTAACTATGCAGGAGGAGAACCATTAATCAGAAAAGATATTATAGAATTAATAGGATATGGTCATGATTTAGGGTTAAAAACAATATTGTCAACTAATGGTGTTCTCTTGAATGAAAAACTAATTGAAAACTTAGAAGGCGTTCTTGACTGGGTTAGTCTTCCAATAGATGGTTATAACTCAGAAACCCATGACTCTGTTAGAAAGAGAAAAAGACATTTCCAGGAAGTAAAGAGCTTAATAGAAATTATTGGAAATACTAAAATTAATCTTAAAATTAATACCATGCTCTGCAAAAAGAATATTGGTTATGCAAGAGAAATAGCTGATTTTCTTGATAATTATAATATAAAGAAATGGAAACTCTTTCAATTCTCATCTAGAGGAAAAGCAAAGAAGATAAGAAAGGAATATGAAATATCTGATAAAGAGTTTAGTTATTCAGAAAGAAGAATAGGAAAGCATGTTTTTGACATAGTTTACTCCTCAAACTATCTAAGAGACAATGCTTATTTTTTAATCCAAACAGATGGAAAGGTTCATGTACCAATAGGAACAGAATATGTTTATCTCGGAGACTTATTAAAAGATGAAATAATAGCTTTTTACAAGCCAGAGCTCTTAAGCTTTGAAAAGAATCTTGAAAATGCAAGGAGGTCATATGATTATGAAGAACCTTTACAGACTAGAGGTGATTGAAGATACATGTGGTTCAATAGCAGAGCTTTACAGAACAGAAAACATGAGTTTGGCCTATGCATGGATTAATGGACAGGCACAGCCTCATAAGCATAGAGAGATGAAAGAAACTTATATCATAACAAAAAGATACGGCCATCTGAATATTGAAGGGAAAATAATGAAAGTAAAAAAAGGAGATATTCTAGAAATACCAAAAAATAAAGTTCATTTCCTAGAAAAGAAGTGGCATATAACAAGGAATCCTCTTAACAAACCCTTAGAACTAATAGTTGCTAACACACCTGCTTATAATAGAAATGATGTGATTCTTGGTTAGATCTCATCAAACTCTTTGAAAGAATTAGTCAGTGAAAATAGTGTTCAACAGTTTTTTTTAGTTCATTAAATTTAATTGGCTTAACAATATAATCCTTAGCGCCAAGTTTTCTTGCCTCTTCTTCAAAAGTAGGCCAGACAGTACACATAATAACAGGAACCCTGTCCTTTTCTGATACGCGTTTATTATAGCGTTTCACCATATCTATACCACTCATTTTCCCTTCAAGAAACTGGTCAACAAGTATCCCATTTATATTATTTTTTACTGCCTCAACTAAACCCTCTTCACCAGAATTCTTAATCACTAACTCATATTTATCTCCAAGAAAAAATTGATAACCCTCTATAATACTAGGTTCATCTTCCACTATAAGAATCCTTTTCTTAGGTGCCCTTTCTCCCATTGTCCAAAACTCTAAACTAAGAGCTTATAATATATAATTCTTGATTTTTAAGTATTTAAATATTTCTATTATTCTCCTCTAATAAAGCTCTTAATAACATTTATAAACCCTTATCCATAATCTACTGTTTAACATGACTGACAAAAAGGAGAAGCTTAGGATTAGTACCAAGCAAAAGCTCAAGTTAAAGCATTTTGTTAAGGAGCTTGAGCAACATAGAGGGCGCCATACAGAGCTGGTAACAGTTTATATTCCTTCTGGCTATGATATGAATAAGATTATTAATCATTTACAGCAAGAGCAGGGCACTGCTTCAAATATAAAAAGTTCTAGCACTAGAAAGAATGTTCAAGATGCTCTTGAAAGAATGATTCAGCACTTAAAACTATTCAAAAGGACTCCTGATCATGGCTTGGCTGTTTTCTCTGGCAATGTTGCTGAGCGTGAAGGGCAGCAGGATTTTAAGGTTTGGAGTGTTGAGCCTCCTATTCCTTTTAATCAGAGGCTTTACAGGTGTGACAAGGAGTTTGTGCTTGACCCATTAAAAGAGATAGTTGAGCATGAGGATGTTTATGGCATGGTAGTCTTGGATAGAAGAGACGCTACTCTTGCTTTGCTTAAGGGTAAAACCATTGTGCCTTTGCAAAAAACTCATTCAGAAGTGCCTGGTAAGATAAGGGCTGGTGGTCAATCAGCTCCTAGGTTTGCTCGTTTAAGAGAAGGTGCTATTAAGGATCATTATAAGAAGATTGCTGAGTACATGAAGAACCAGTTCCTTTTCTTAAAGGATATGAAAGGCATTCTTGTTGGTGGGCCTAGCACTACTACCAATGATTTCATTAATAAAGGTTATTTAACAACTGATGTTAAGAATAAAATTATTACTGTGAAGGATTTGAGTTATACAGGAGAGTTTGGTTTGCAAGAATTGCTTGAGAAATGCCAGGATGTGCTTGCAGAGGAAGAGGTTGCTAAGGAAAAAAAGCTTATGCAGAGGTTTTTTAACTTGCTTGCTACCAAGCCTGAGACTGTTAGTTATGGTGAAAAACAGGTTAAGGAGTGCATTGTGATGGGAGCTGTTGATACTCTTTTATTATCAGAGAATCTGAGTGATGAGCTACTGGATGAGTTTGATGAAATGGTGAAAAAGGTTGGGACTGAGATAGAGGTGATATCTGTTGAGACAAGGGAGGGTGTGCAGTTAAAAGAGATGGGTGGTGTTGCTGCTATTCTTAGGTATCCTGTGCACACATAAAAATGAACAAGGAAATCTATGTCTCTTGGTGTAAGAGGCTTTCAGAGAGCCAAGAAGCAATGAAGCTTCTTAAGGAGTCTGCTTTTGTTACAGGAATTGAGACTTGTAATTATGGGGATGATGAGAAAAAGTTTCAAGAGGTTGGCTTAAAAGTCTCTATTCATAATCCTAATAGGTTCTTGAAGCTTGACTTAACTGATGAGCACTTGGTTGATATTCTTACAAGCAAAGAGCACGGGGCTATGCTTGAAGTTATGAAAAAAGAGAATGCTCATGTTGTTGGTTTTCATACATGTCATAAAATATTTTTTCTTCATAAAAAAATGGTTCTCAAAGCAGATGAGGATGAGGTTAGTATTATAAGTCATGATGATGAGGTGTTGATGAATAACATTATTAATAACTTGTTGCGCTTAGAAAATCTGATTAATAAAGGTCTAGATAATGATAACAAGAAGAAGATTCTCTTTGAAACAAGCCCTTTCTATGACCCGAAGGTTGTTGAAAAAAGAGATTTCTCTTCTGAAAGAGAGAAGATTATAGTCAAGCTAGTGAGTTATTTTACTTCTCCTGATTTCATAAGGAAAGTTCTTGAGCACCCTGAGATTAAGGCTAATGGCAACTTTGGATTTTTGTTTGATGTGTCTCATGTGTTCATAACTGCTAACACCAAGGTTCTAAGCAAAAAGTTCAAAGGTAAAGAAGAGGATTATATTAAAGAGATAATAGATGCAGCTAAAGGAAAGATATACCAGGTGCATATTAATGTTCCTAATGGTAGTATTGAAAAAGGACTGGTTGATGCTCATAACCCTTTAACCCTTGGCGGTCTTAAGAGTGAGAAGGTGCTTTCTTTTGTTAGAGAAGTATTAAAGCATAATCCTGGCTTAACAACTATCACTTTGGAGATGCAGGCTGGCAATGATCCTATTAGCCATGCAAAGGTGTTGGTTGAACAAGCAGAACTAATAGCAAAAGAGTTAAAGCTTTGAATACAGATTATTAAAATGAACCTTGCTGAAAAAACTTTTCTGGAATTGTTTCCTAATAAAAAATTGAATAAAAAATTAGTTGTTAAGTATTCTCGTGCTTTTAATCCTTACAATGCTAATGTGAGGTATACTGCTTATTCTATGATATTTAATTTATCTTATGAATGGAAAAAGGTGAGTAATGAGATAAAAATTGGTTTAATACAATCATTATTATTGAAAATTTACAAGGAAAAGAAAAAAACCTTGAATATTGACTTGTATAATAACTTTATTAAAACTGTTGGTGATTATTCAGAGGTTAAAGAAAGCGATAGTGTATTAGAAGAGAGTTTTAATCGTGTTAATGAGAAATACTTTAATGGTTTTATTGACAAGCCTAATCTTAGATGGGGGAGTAATAGTTTTTCTAAGCTTGGAAGTTATGAGTATGGCTCTAATTCTGTGATTATTTCTAAAGTGTTTGAAGAGGATAAGGAATTGCTTGATTATATCATGTACCATGAGTTACTGCATAAAAAGCACAAGTTTCATACAAGGAATGGTAGGAGTTACCATCATACAAGTAAGTTTCGTAAGAAAGAAAAGGAATTTGATAATCCTGAGATTGAGAAAAAGCTTGAAAGATTCTTAAAGAGAAAAAGGATTAAGAGCGTGTTTAAGCCTAGGAAAAGAAGAGGTTTCTGGTGGTTTTGAGTAGGAATTATTCCCCTTCAAGTATCATCTTCAGAAGAGCCATTCTTATGTACAAGCCATTCTTTGCCTGCCTGAAATAAGCAGCTCTCTTGTCACTATCTACTTCTATGGATATCTCTGTTACTCTTGGCAATGGATGCATTATAATAGCGTTCTTATTAAGCTTTTGCAGGGTTTTCTTGTCAAGTACATAAGCATTCTTTAGCTTTTGATACTCATACTCTGATTTAAAACGCTCTTTCTGGACTCTTGTCATGTAGAGAACATCTGTTTTATCCAGTACTTCATTAATATCTGTTACTTCTTTAAAATCTATTCTTTTCTTTTTCAGGTGTTCTTTATATTCTCGTGGAAGGGCTAGTTGTGGTGGGGATACAAAAAAGAACTTGATGTTCTTGTAGAGTGAGAGAAGGATTAGCAAGGAGTGGATTGTTCTGCCATTCAATAAGTCGCCTACTAAAGATACTCTTAGATTATCAAGATGCCCAAGCTCTTTCTCAATTGTGTAAAGGTCTAGTAATGCCTGGGTTGGGTGCTCCCCTGTTCCATCACCAGCATTGATTATAGGAACATCTGATACTTGGGAAGCAAGCTTTGCAGAGCCTTTCTTAGGATGCCTTAGCACAATAACATCTGCATAGCTGCTTATGACTTTTATTGAATCACTTAATGATTCTCCTTTAATAGCAGAGGAGAAATGAGAAGCACTTTCTGTTGTTATTACTCCCCCTCCAAGCTTGTACATGGCACTTTCAAAGGAAAACCTGGTCCTTGTGCTGGGCTCATAGAACACAGCAGCCAATACCTTGTCTTTCAAAGGAGAGGGTAAATTATTATTTTTATCATTCTCTTGCATCTCATCAGCAAGCCTGAATAGTTTATCCAGGAAAGAAAGGTCTAAGAATTGTTTTGTGCTTATAACATGGTTTAGTTTCATAACTAAAAAATAAGGAAAAAGCAGTGAGTATAAAAAGTTTTTGCCTGTAATTAAGAAGAAAGAGGATGTAAAGAAATTAGCAGACCCGCTAAGAAACAGGATAATGATTTCTAAAGAGGAATTAGATTTATAAATAGAATATGCTTACCCTTCTAAGATGGAAAAAGATAATGAGTCACTGGAAGAAAAAATCAGAGAGGATAATGAGAAAATCAAACTCCTAGTTTCAAAGCTGAATAAACTCAAATATATCACAGTTATTATGAGCTTTGGAGGAGACTACTCAAGTGATGATCCTGAGAAGCATGAGGCACACATAATTTATGAATTTAAGAAGGGTAAGGAGGGTTGTGAGTCTGATTTAAAGAGTCTTGAGGAAGAATTATCTTCAAATGTAGAGGATTACACATCAGAAGCGTATGTGATTGTTAGAGAAGATGAACTCCTTGGAATTAAAACTGATAAGAAAAAAGGTTCAGAAATCATGGAAATAAGAAAGATAATAATAAGGCCTTTTGAGAACATAGGAGATGCTTCTTATAAAAGAAAGCTTACAGATAAGATAATTAGGAAAATGGTGAAAGGGGTAGATGCTTACACACAAAAAAATCCTGATAGCAAGAGCGACACAACCCTGAGCCTACCAGCTATTACAGATAAAAAGATAAAAGAATAAATAAGAACAAAAAGAATACTTGTTATAAGAGGTGATAAAATGCCAACCATAATAATAGAATCATGGCCAATGGAGAAGGAAAGAAAGAAAGAAGTAATAAAGAAGATTACTGAAGTGTTTACAGGTATTGGAATACCAAAGCACGCAGTAACTGTTATAATACACGAGAGTAGTATGGATAACTGGGGCACAGAAGGAGAAATTCATTCAGAGAAGTTCAAGGATTTAAAGAAATGAGGAGCTCACTCTCCTCTGAGAGTTTTTTCTTAACCAACTCATACAAGTACTTTGGGTGTAAGAAGTATGGGCGAACAGACATAATAGTAATATTTTTATAATTTTAATATAGAATAGATTCTATGGTACATAAATGTCTTGAATGCGGAGTCTGTTGTAAACTATTCTTAGTAAACTTGACTGAAGAAGAGTACAAAGCAGGTAAATATAAGACTCAGTTCGAAATGTTTGGATTGGTTGATGATTTTATTGAAGCAGAAATGTGTGCTGCAAACATAATTGAGCAAAAAAAAGATGGAAGTTGCACATATCTTAAAAATGGTAAATGTTCTATTCATAAAATAAGACCAAAATCTTGCAGAGAATTCTTTTGTACATCCAAAAGTAAAACATTTACAATAATGATTGATAAGATAAAGGAAAGGAGAAAGAAGGTGGGATAATAAGCCTCAAACTCCAATTAATCTTCTAAAATAGAAGCTTTTATAAACTTGGCTTACTTATACTATTCTTATATCGGAAGAGTTTTTAGTTACTTACCTAGTATCATTAAGGCTTTTTCTGATAGTACTTAAATGGAGGATGGGCTTAAGGTTCAGGAGTTATTATCAACATGGTTGGTTATAGGATGGTTAAATATTGCAGGCTGTGTAAGAAGAGGTTTTTAATTAACAAAGGAGAAAAGATGAGTAATTATTGCAAGGATTGTCAAAAAAAATTTAGTAAGGAGGAATGGAAATGAAAGGAAAAGTAAAATTTTTCAATGCAATGAGAGGCTTTGGATTTATTGCAGGCGATGACGGAAAAGAGATTTTTGTGCATCAATCAGCGCTTAAAGAAGGTGTTGTTTTAAAGGAAAATGATTCTGTCACGTTTGATGTTGAAGAAGGAGACAAAGGCCAAAGAGCTATTAATGTTGTAAAGGAATAAGCAGGTTTTGATAATATTTATTATATATTTGTAAGGAGCCTTTGGAAAAGGTTCGTAATTGTAAGAATAATTTTCGTGTGAATAATAGGTATTGCTGTAAAAAACTTTCTAAAGAAAAATAAACACTCAAGGCATGCTTCTCATTCTTGTCAGCAAGTAGTATGCATTGCTGCTGCTATTTTCTTATCTTTTAACTCATTAAACTTTTTTATTGCTATGGGTGTTTTATCAATAACCAACTCAATACCTTTCTCCTCTGCTTTTTTTATCACTTCTTCTTTTATCTGTACCACACCATACTGCCCTGTCCCTATTATTAATATATTAGGGTTTCCTTTGGTTATTATCTCGAATTCTTCTATTGTAAACTCATGGTTCCTGTTTCTTTCTTTTATACTCCCATCAACAAATATCCAGACATCATAAGGATACTCTTTGTTATCAATGGTTATTGAGCGAAAAGAGGTTGAGTTTATTATCATTTTTGTATTAGCAAATCATGTAGAATATTAATGTTTTATTGTTTTTCAAGAACATTTATATAAACATTATAATTTCTAATAACGCGGGGTTATAGATGGTATTTGATGATTCGGCTGAACCTAAAGAAATAAAGGATCTTAGAGGTATTCCTTCTGGCTCTAACTTATTTATGTGGAGAAGTAGTGATTCCAAGAAGTTAACCAGAGAAAAAGCTGAAGAAGACCTCTTTACCATAGATCTTGTAGTAAGTCTCTTGAATTCAGATAAATACAGAAAAGGAGACCATATCCTAAGGCATCAGCTTCAAAACAGAAAACAAATCATAAAAATGGGTGTTGAGAGTTCTGATATAAGAAAAAATAAAGATAGAGGAATAAAAAGGACTTATATAACTGAGCAAGGAGTTTTGTCTGTATTAGAGAATTACCATAAAAAAGGTCGTATAAATGATTACAAGGAAGATGATGTTCTTAAAGACTTAAAAGATTTAGTCATTAGATTCTAAAGTTTTTCAAGAATATTTATATAAACATTATAATTTCTAATAACACGGTGTTGTATATGGTGTTGGATGATGTGATTAAGAAAGTTACTAAAAAACTAGAGGAAGATAGAAGTATTGGCGGTGGGTTTGGCATGTTTGAGAGAAAGAATATTCTTTCTAAGAAACTGGTTAGGTACATGGCTGATGAGGGCTTCTTTGCAACAGAGGTTGTTACAAAATTCTTGAATAATAATAGTAAGCCTCACTACCATTTTCAGAGCAACCAGATTAATAGTTATAGGAAAGCTAAGGAGAAAGGTGTTAATATTTCTGATATCCAGAAGTATGATATTCTTGGTATTATTAGGATTTATTACACAGAGAACGCTGTTAAGGCTTTACTAAAACACTGTCATAAAAGAAATTGGGTAGATAATCACAATAAAAAAGACATTCTTAAAAACTTGAAAGAAGTAGCATCCCAGTTATGATTTTTTCTTGGTTATTCTCTATACCTACAATACTCACACTCAGAACTAGGTTTAGGTTTTTCTTCTTTTAATAATTCTATTGCTTGTTTAAAAGTTTTATATGCTCTTTTAGAATCAGTCTCCATCTTTTCTACTTGTATCTTAAACTCTACTTCTCCTTTTTCTTTTACTTCCACAGGAATATAATATATAAGATAAGCATAGCCTGGTTGTTTATAATCATTCTTCTCAAGCATTAAAGCATAGCAGTCTAATTGGTTCTGATAATAGGATGTGCTGTCTTCCTTTAAGTCAAAGCCTCTTGTCTTGAAATCAAGAGGAATATAATATTCTCCATCCACAAG
>DAOWFR010000082.1 GCA_030637925.1 Methanobacteriota archaeon | reverse complement strand
TGTTTATATTATTATAAGCACCAACATATAAGTCTGCTGTTCTATCACTCTGACTTGGAACAATGATTAAGCTGCCAGGCTCTAATCTGGAATAACCCCAGTCATTAATCCCAGTGACTGTAAAGATGTATTCCTTGTCATTAAACTCTCTGTTAGAAATCCTTATTGGAAACACTGCTTCATGACCTTTGTAAACATCCTGGATTTCCATAACATCAATAAAGGTGTTGCCTATGGTCTGGTTGTTCTCAAGAACCATCTGGCAGTATGCATCAGGCATTACTCTAATACTTGTAACTCCTGGTATTATTTCATATTCTCCAAACAGGTTCATAAAGCTTAATTCTACAAATATATTGTAATCATGCATTGGAACACACATAGGTGCTCTTAAAAAGAACTCTATTGTTTGTGCACTGCACACTTCTATATTATCAATGTATCTAACTGATTCTATGCCTAACTCTGGAATAATAACTCTTACCTTTAAGTTTCTGATATTATGCTCTCTGTAATTATATAATGTTACTATGGTATTAAAGGCTCTTCCGTTAAAAACAAAGTCTGCAGGATTAGTGGTAATACTCTCAATGTATAAGTCACAAGCATTTCCTAAGCCATTACCATCAGCATCTCTTTGCATAGGATTGGCTATAAAAGGACAATTATCATGAATATCAACAACTCTGTCACAATCAGTGTCTGGCAATAAAGGATGACCAATTCCCGGGCTAATCATGCATGTTTGGGCAGAAACTGTTATTGTGCTAAGCACTAATACTAAGAATGCAATAATCATCAAAACAAATGGTTTTTTCATTTTACCACTCGGAAATAGTTAAGAGTTTATATGTTTTTTTATTTTTTGAATTAAAAATTAAATATTAATGTGAAACCATATAAGTCATCAGGTTTTAACTTAACAAGAGCATCTTCTATATCTGAATACTGATAAAAGACCGATACATAAGTATTCTTAATTAAAGAAAAACCAACTGAGCCACCCAAAGTTATTACTCTCCCATCAAGGCCTCCTGCACGACTATCATACTCACCATAAATACCTTCTAATTCTACAAGTAGCTTACCAAGGTATAATCTAGTATGAGCCTTGCCAAACCACTCAGTTATAGTCTGGGAATTAATATGTGTATCAAAGTAATAAACCTCTTTACCAGGAACATTAAGCTTTTCATTTAACTTACCAATACCATAATATCCCAAGACTTCAAAAAAAGACTTGTTCAATTCTCCAAATACAAGACCTACTCCTCCAGCAAGAACATTAGAAGTGTATTTCTCCATTGGAGGGAGTATAATGTGAGGGTCTCTAAGAGGTTCCCATTCATTATTTGTGCTCTTATAATTAAGTGCCAGAGCAAAAATACTTGCCTTACCTTTTATTTCAGCCTCAAACTCTGTCCGATTTTCTCTTAGAACATTCATACCCATCCCAGGGATAAGGATTTGGTCATCATACCGTACTGATAAGAGTTTAGCCATTAACTCATAATTCCTTCCAGCATAAGTTCCTTGGGCTATTAAGCCTTGACCAGTTCTCTCAGGGTCTATACATTCTGTTTTATCTGTGAAAATCTCCCCTTTAAAAGCATAACCTAATCTTATTAAAGCAGAAGGTATAGAAGGTTTCTTTTCTTTCTTTATCTTCTCTTCAGGAACAGGCTCTGGCTTTTCAGGAGTAGGCTCATAAACATATCGGTGCTCAATAATGATTTTTTTAGCAACTTCAACAGGTTTTTCTGGTTCTTCAGGTTTACATTCTCCTGGCTTTTTACCTTGAATAACATAAAAATAAGTGCTTCCAAATAATTTAGTAGGTTTTTCATAAGTAACAAATACTCTTACCATTTCTCCTTCTTTTATACAGTAATCCTCTGGATTTATTCTTTCCTTTGTAACTAATTTTTTACCATACTTATCTTTTACATTTCTTCCATCTAATCTTTTTATCAGGATTTCTGTTGTTAATTTATGCTTTTTTTGAGGTAGAACATAGAAATCCTTATCATAAGGAACTTTTATTGTTTGACCTTCTTTAACATATATGAAAGGACCATGACCAATTTGGACTTTGAGAGTGTCTATTGTGTAATCCTTTTTAAAAATGCCTTTTATCCTCTTCCATAGACTTTGACCATCATCATGATGAGCACACACAACTGGGGTTGGGTTAGGATTGGTATTGGCATTAACAGATTTAGATAACATTACTGGAGAAGCAGTGCCTAACCAAATAGGTATCATTAGAGTAGAAACACCTTTTGCTATCTTTTTCCATGCTCTGTTCGTTTTTCCTTCTAAAGATTGAGTATTTGAATTTAAGTTCATTTCTCTCTCGTGGAAGAAACAAGCCTTTATAAATATTTCGGTTATTTAACTACTAAGAAATGATAACAAATGTCTTGGTCTCCTTTTTAAACAGATAACTAATTAAATAGAATATAATTTCTCTTTAGAAATGATAGCAATTATCGGCGCTGGTCCTATTGGGTGTTATGCTGCTAGCTTGCTTGCTGATAACTTTGAAGTAAAAGTCTTTGAAGAACATACCTCAGTTGGTTTGCCAATCCAATGCACAGGAATTGTTACTCAGGAAATCTTTAGGTTTGTTCCTAAGAAGAATAATTTTATAGTTAACAAAGCAGATGATGTTCGTATATTTGCACCTAATAATAAATATATTAAGCTAAAACTAAAAAAGCCTGACTTAATCATTGACAGGAAAAAGTTTGATAATTATTTTTATAACCAAGCAAAGAAAAAAGGAGTTAATTTTGTTTTTA
>DAOWFR010000097.1 GCA_030637925.1 Methanobacteriota archaeon | reverse complement strand
ATTTAATTTTTTTATTTTTTTAGTTGATATTTTTAATATCTTTCCTCACAACCAACCTCACCCCACATACCAACACTCATCCATGCTTAGGCCTTTGGGGTTGTTTCTGTGTTATTATTTTGTATGAGTTGTCTCACCAAATAAGACTTCTCTCTCTGCTTCGGAGAACTCTGTTATAAAGGAGGTATAGCTTGCTGTTAAGGTTTTTGAAGAATAGTTCATGTTAATACCAAGGGTTTTATCAGAGTGCTTAATCCATTTTATCTTTGAGCTGAATCCTTCATAATGATGAGCACAGTACTCTTTAAAAGCTGGTTCTCCAAACCTTTCTTTTATCTCTTTTCCTATCATTTCTTCTAAGAAGTCCCTGGCTTCAATACCTGAGTCAGGTATCACTCTGAACAGTACATAGCCTTGAAACTTCTTTTTAGGAGAATAATAAAGGCAGTGCACATCTGCCATACAAGTACCTGCTAGGTTAAAAACACATTTCACCTCTTCTGAATCTAATCTTCTTCCATCCTTAACTTTTTCAAGGCTTTTTCTCAGGCTCTTATAAGCACCTGCATTCCAAAGCTCATTGATATCATCTATTCTTCTAATGGCTGGTCTTAACATTTTCTTTACACTATTGATAAATAAAAAACCCTTCTGGCTTAATAATCTTTTCTAGCTGAGGCAATAAGTTTTGTTTTAGTCTTGTGGCTGGGTTTTGGATTTCAATACCAGGGTTTCTTTCATACATTTCTCTTACCATGGTTGGGGAATCGAACAGAAGACTGGAGTGTGCTATGTCAATGCTGTTATCTGCAAGAAAATCTAATGAATTAGGTTCACCCAGGTCAAGCTGGTAGTGCTCAAACTCTTCATTATCCAGGTTTGCTATGTCAATTCCTATTGGTTTGGCCCCTGCTTCATGCAAGAACCTGCATAGCCAGGGTTCAAAGCCTTGTGGATATTTAAAATGATCTTGATTATGAATAGAACCGCACCCAAGGTCAAGGATTCTCTTTTCAAGAATACCATCTGAAGTAAGACTCAGGATTGCATTCAGTTGTAAAAATAAGGTGCTATAAGCAGTTAGAGAATATTCTTTTTCATTACTATTAAGGTATTTTTGTATTAGCTTGTCTTTTACTCTTGGTTCTAGAAAACGAAAATAGTTTACTGTTTGTTCTGAGCCTTGAAAACCATTATACTGTACTACCTTCATTTGTAACTATCGTATAGTAGATAAGATATATATGGTTTTCGGTTTTGCCTCTTAAGAATAAATTAAAAAAATAATTTAACCACAATCCTCAGGACAGGTCTCAGGTGTTTCTGCACAAGGGCATCCTGTTCCTAGGCAAACTATTACCTGACATATTCCGTCTCCGCACTTGTCTTCGCAAATAGCAGGAATTTCTGGAGTACACACCTCTTCACACTCAGTTTCAAAGAACAACTGCCTGCACTCTTCACTCATTGAACTAGGAGCAACAAGAGGGCACTGAATTGTTGTTCCATCACTCTTGTAAAATGTTGAGCCTGCTCCTGGTACCATACTTACAACCTGGATGTAATCATCACAGACATAGACTGCACCAATATTTTCATCATCACAGAATTCTTTTGCTCTGGTTTCAACTTCAGTTTCACAAGGCTCTTCCCAAGTCCTTAAACACTTCTGCTTTGCCTCGCACCAAGTATAGCCTGCTGTGGGTAAGCAACCGTGCTCATCTCTTTCCCCGCCAATAGGCTTTTCTACACACCCGGCTATTAAGAACAGGGTTAGTATGGACAATGCGATGATTGTTATTGTTCTCATTTTATCACCTCTAAATACCTTTAATACTCTGGTTTATAAATATCTTTCTTAGATTTCTATTTGAGTTGAAGTTATAAGAGAAAAGAATTAAGGTTTAACAGTCAGATTAGTAATTAATTGCTTTGAATTCTCTGATTCTATGATTTTCTTCTCTAAGCCAGGAGTGTGTTTAATCATAAGAAAATCTCCTTTCCCATGTGGTTTTTCTAATGAGAAATATTTGCCGATGTAGAATCTATTAGCTCTGTTCCCTCTATAAATTATTCTTCCTCCTATGGCAATTCCATCTCGTTTCTTTGCATATTCCTTTGTAAAATTGATTCCATCTTCTTTAAATGTTCCGTGAAAGTTTGAGTCTCCTAAAGAATCCTTTATTTCACCAGTAAATCTATCACCATACTTGTTATTAATATACATTTCAAAGAATCCTAGAAGGGGAGGGCGTTCATCCATTGTCCATGTACCTATGAAGTCAGGTTCTTTTTTTCTCTTAACAACCATGCTTTCATTGATTATGTTATGAAGCCTTTCAATTTTTACTGAATTATTTCTCTGAGCTTCTAATCCCCCAACAAATTTCTCTGGTAAATTTTTTATATCAAATAAAGAGTAAGTAAGTGGCGGGAGGTTTTTTAGAAAGACATCTAGTGCTTCCTCTGTTGAAGCACACGTAAGCGCCAGATCCATTTCTTTCATTATTTCTTCTTTATTGTTTGGAACTTCTACAAATATATCATGTTCTGTATTTTGAAAATAAATATGTTCAGCATGGGCAGAACCAATAAAGGCTACTTCAGGATTTTGTTTTTCTATTTTTTCTTTAATTATTTTATCACGTTTAATGTAGTATAAGTAATTTGCTTTTATTTGTTCCTTGGTTTCCTCAATCAAAGAAGGATTTTTCTTTTTTATACCTTTGTTAAGAAGTTTAGCATATTCTTCAAAAACCTTTCTATCGTCTAGAAAACAAATAATATTATTCTTATCTTTTAACCTCTCATATAAGTCCAGATGAATCTTAGGTATTAAGAAAGTGACTTTTCCTTTTTTGATTGGTTTTGAAATGACATCATCCCAAAGCTCAATTCCTACTTTGGAATTCTTTATTTTACTAACAATATCCCATAAATCAGGATGCTCTTCCTTTACTTCAACAGGCATGACACCCCATCTAGAGAAATTCATCATCTCAATCAATCCATAAATCTTTACCATTTTGAGATAGAGAAATTCTCAAATATATAAGTTTTTGTATTAAAAATTTGATAAAGAAAGAGAAAAAAATTTAGGGATTAACCTCAACCAGTTTAATCTTAAAATTCAGGTTCTTGCCAGCCAATGGGTGGTTCAAGTCAATAATCACTTCTTTATCAGTAACCTCAATTATCCTTGCAGGCACTTTCTGTCCTGTTGGCAGAGCTATTAACAGCATCATTCCAGGCTTTGGCTCCTGCTCTTTTGGAAGCTGGTCCTTTGGTATTTTCTTGACTAACTCAGGATTAGGGTCTCCATAAGCTTCTGAAGGCTTTAGCTTAATCTCTTTTTCCTCTCCTTTCTTCATCTCTATAACAGCTTTTTCAAAGCCAGGTATCATCATGCCAGTACCGATTTCAAACTCCAAGGGCTTCTTGTGTCTTTCAGAACTATCAAAAACCCTTCCATCATCCAAGGTTCCTGTGTACTCAACCTTTACCTTGTCTCCTTTTTTTAAACTCATATTATCAACTCCTTATTTATTATTTTATTTGCCCTTAGCAACCTCTGCATCAAGGGCTATGCCTTTCCTGGTTCTTATCTGCCCCTTAATCTTTTCTTGTAAATTCTCTGGTAGTTTCTCAAAGTTCTGGTCTACAAGATAGAAGTTTCCTCTGCCACCAGTTGCACTTCTAAGCTCGCTTGCAAGCCCAAACATCTCCCCAACAGGTAACTTGCCTTTTACAGTTATCATCTCTGCTTCCTGCTGCATGTCAAGCAGTTGCCCTCTTTTATTACTTATCAGCTTACTAATCTCTCCCATGTACTCAGCTGGTGCTTCAAATTGTAAGGTTTGCACAGGCTCAAATAAGAGAGGATTTGCTATCATCATTCCTCCTCTAATACTATCCCTGATAGCAGGGTACATCTGTGCTGGGCCTCTGTGAATAGCATCCTCGTGTAATTTTAAATCATCAATAACAACTTTTACCTTAAAGCAAGGCTCTCTTGCTATTGGTCCTGCTTTCATAACATCCTCAAACATGTCCATAACCATCTCCATTACTTCTCCTATATGAACGATTCCTCTTGTTCCATCAATAAGAATATTTCCTTTTATCACACACCTAACAGCTCTTGCTGTTTTAGCATCATAACCAGCTTCTATGAATGCCTCCCATACATCCTTGTCCTTTTTCTTAATTCTTCCCTCTCTTATCTTGCCCTCTCTTATTGACTGGCTAACCTCGTCTTCTAAAACCTCTACATGTGTGTATATTTTGTTATGCTTGTTAGGACTCTTTCCTTCAACACTTTCAGGGCTTTCCTTTCTAATAGTCTCCCTGTAAACAACTATTGGAGGTCCTGTCTTAATATCAACTCCTTTCTCTTTTTGTATACGATTCTCAATAACCTCTAAGTGTAATTCTCCCATTCCATGCATAAGGTACTCTCCTGTCTCCTGGTTAATCTCCATAATAATGCTTGGGTCTTCTTTGCCAACCTGCATAAGAACATCAATTAGTTTAGGGAGCTCAGCAGGATTCTTCACCTCAATAGATTTAGTCATTACTGGCTCAAAAATATGTTTTATTGCTTCAAAAGGCTCGCAAGGCTCATTACTCACAGTCTCTCCTGGATAAGCATTCTTTAATCCGCCAATACCAATAATATTACCAGAAGGAACATTATCAACTATCTCTCTCTTAGCACCATTATGGATATAGACTTGTTGTGCTCTTAGACTAGCCTTTGCATTGTTAAGATAAATACCATCACCTTTATGTAATGTACCTGAGAATAATCTTCCTGTGCTTATCTCTCCTGCCTGAGGGTCAATAACCACTTTGGTAATAACAAAGCCTAACGGGCCTTTGGGGTCGCAGTTTACCAAGCTCTTACCTAATGGACTCCCAGTATCACCATGCCATATCTTAGGAATCCTGTACTTCTGAGCAGTCAGAGGGTCAGGAAGATGCTTGATAACAGCATTAAGCAGTATCTTATGAAGAGGAGCTTTTTTACTTAGCTCCTTCCAAGTATCCTTTTCATAAGCATCAATAACATCCTTAAAGGTAATGTTCTCTTTCTTCATGTAATCCATTGACAAAGCCCACTTATGAAAAGCACTTCCAAAGCACACACTACCATCATTTACATTAACCTGCCACTTGCCACTATACTCTTTCTCTGCAATAGCTATTATTAACTTATTAACATGAGTAATGGTTTTTACAAAACGCTCCTGCATCTTCTCAGGACTAAGCTTTAACTCTCTGATAAGCCTGTCAACCTTGTTAATGAATAAGATAGGTTTCACTCTTTCCTTTAAGGCCTGTCTAAGAACAGTCTCTGTCTGGGGCATAACACCTTCAACAGCGTCAATAAGAACAACAACTCCATCAACAGCTCTCATAGCCCTAGTAACATCACCACTAAAATCAACATGCCCAGGAGTATCAAGTAGATTAATCAAGAATTCTTTATTACCAACCTCATGCACCATATTAACAGCTGCTGTGTCAATAGTAATACCTCTTGTCTGCTCATCCTCATGAAAATCCAGTTGCAAAGCCTTGCCTGCTAATTCCTCACTCATCATGCCAGCACCAGCAAGCAGGTTATCACTCAAAGTAGTTTTTCCATGGTCAATATGAGCAGCAATAGCAATATTTCTAATTTGTTCAGGCTTAGTCATAATTGCTTTTACCTTGTCAACCATCTTAGCCATTTTATCACCTGTTTATACTCTTAATTATAATGTATGAACCTCATCAACTCTCTTATAACTACACAATTCCTCTGGCTTAAACCAGAGCTTTACCTCATACTCAGCATCCTTTTTATCAGCAGAGGCATGTATCAAATTTTTAACCACTTGCTTTTTGTTATCACAGTGAGCATAACTTACATGCGCAAAATCCCCTCTAATAGTTCCAGGACGAGCAGCCCTTGGCTCTGTCTCACCAACCATCTTCCTAACATTCTCAATCGCATGAACTCCTTCAAGAACATAAACAATAACAGGACCTGATTTTATGAATTCAGTCAGGTACTTTCTTACGTGCTCTCCTCTTCTCTTAGCCAGGTCTTCTGTATAATGTTTCTTTGCGAATTCTTCATCAACCTGAACCATCTTAGATCCTACTATTTTGAATCCTGCATCTTCAAATCTTGTGGTTATCTTACCAACTAATCCTCTCTCCAAACCATCTTTTTTGATTAATACCAATGTTCTTTCAATCAAAAAAATCACCTCTGGTTATTTTTTTGGTGTGCTGAAAAGCAAAGCTTTTTGCACAACGAGACCTTTGGTTTCGTTTGTTCCAAAAATTTTTAATTTTTGTAACAATCATGATTATTCACCCCATTACTTTTTCAAGCCCTTCTTAACATCAGCATACTCCTGAGTCCACTTAGTAGTCCTGGGCTTTCTCTTAAGCTTGAGCATGTTCTTCTCACACTTTGAACTGCAAAAATCAAATACCTTGCCGTCCTTTCTCACAAATAACTTGCCTGTTCCAGGCTCCATGGATTTTCTGCAAAAATCACATCTAGGCATTTACATCACCTACTTGCTTCTGCCAGCCTTGTGAAGAGGCCTGGCCTCTATCTCTGTCTCTCTGAGCATGAGAATGTCTCCTAGCTGAACAGGACCTCTAACATTCCTTCTTATAATCTTGTTCTTATCCCTGCCATCTTGTACTCTGCACCTAACCTGGGTTGCTTCTCCTCTTGTGCCTGTTCTTCCAACAAGCTCTTCAACACTGGCAGGCACTGCTGGAGAAAACCTAACTCCTCCTTTTGGACCTTCTTGTTTTCTTGGGCCTCTCTCACTTTTTCTGAATTTATCATTCATTCTCAATCACCAGGCTAATTATTTTGCTCCTAGTTCTTTTACAAGGTCCTTTGCTTCGCCTTCCTTTACAATAGCAACACTAACAGTTCCTAGTTTTAGTCCTGCAGCTGCTCCTAGCTCTTCCTTGCTAAGCACTTCTACAACAGGTATTCCTTTCTCTTTTGCAAGCAAGGGTATATGCATGGTAATCTCAGGTGGATTAACATCCTTGGCAACTATCACTAGTTTTGCTTTTTCTTTTTCAATAGCCTTGGTAACCTCATTGGTTCCTTTAATGATTTTTCCTGTTTTCCTGGCAAGTTCAATTGCCTCATAAGCTTTTTCGCTCATTTTATTCAACCTCCTAAAAGGTTCTTGTGTATTATGAGATACAGATAGAATTGTACCTCTCTCAGCCATTAGGCTTCATTAGTCATAGGTAATTAGAAGTGAGAAATAAGGCGTTTATAAATTTTGTGGTGAATTTTTTGGATTACTAGTAATATATCCTTCTTTTACTAGATGATTGTAAACCCTAACTTTGAGTTCTAGCTCATCTGGTTCATGTTTGGTTAATAATTTTGAGGTGTCGTGAAGAACTTCGTTTTTATTTAATCTTCTATCTTTAATCTCGAGGAGAAGGTCTTTTATACGCCAAGAACCCACTAAATATTCCTTCCCTCCTAATGTAAGATAACCATAACCACGAATTTCCATACCATGTTTCTCTGTAAAAATTTCATTAGATTGGTGTTGTAAGATTTCACATAAAGATTTAACATCTGACTTTGTTAGATGAGATGCATATCTTTCATAATATGATGCGTTTCTTTCAGATAAGATTTCAGGCTCTTTTAGATTTACTTTCCCTCTTAAGAACATTTCTTTGGTTAAACATTTATTACTCATTTTAGCTCCTCCTATGTTATTTAAACTAGAAACACAACCCCTATTTAAATCTTTCTATTTTTCACCACTACTAAGTAATTATTAAATTATCTAATCAACATAACTAACAATCTCTGCTTGTTCTTTAAGACCCACTATGTATTGATTCAACACTGCCTGCTTATTTACCAGAACAAAGTAATTGCTAATACCATCCTTTGCTTCTTCAAAGCTTAATTGTCTTGGAAGGGTAACATTAACTATCTTGACTATATGATAGCCTATTCTGGTCTGGATTATCTTGGTGCTGTCTGGCTCTGAGTTAAAAACAGTCTCTTCGAACTCTGGTAATAACTGGCCTTGCTGAAAGTCATACAAGCCACACCTAGGAATACTAATAAGGTCTTCTGAGTATTTGCTTATTAAGTCACAGAAATTGGTTGCATTGAGCTGCCCAGCTATTGCTTTTACTAATTCAAGCTTCTCATTTGCATTACTCTCATTGGCATAGATAAGGAGCTGCCTTGTAAGAGCCCTTGGTATTGTTAAGAAGCCTTGTTTGTTATCCTCATAATAAGCTCTTACATCTGTTTCTAAGGGTGCAGCCACATCCTTTGTAATCTCACTAATCTCAAGTTGCAGCAATAAGTTGTTCCTTATATTATTCCTAAATACCTCTATTGAAGAACCAGTATTAGCAAGATTTTGCTGGAGCTGCTCAAGAGTTAAGCCATTATTAGCAAGAAATGCATTAATAGCATTATCAACTTCTTCCTCTTTAACAATAAATCCTTTACTAGCAGTGTCTTGTAATAACAACTTGTTATTAATAACCTGGTCTAATGATTCTTGCAGAGAAGTATTGGTTCTCATATTTTCAGGTATGTTATTATAAACAGCCACTACTTCTTGCATGTAGACAGGCTCATTATTAATGGTTGCTAACAGGTTCTGTGTAAGCCCTACTTTGCTTGTGTTAATGCTTGTGCTCTTGTCAATAACACACTCTGTTCTGCCAGTGACAGGATTGATAATGAAAAGAATGGATTTCTGCATTGCAGGGTTGTCAACCTGGGCAAGATAATAATCCTCAAGACTAAAACCAGGGCAAAAAGGGCTTATCTGCTGGCTAAGTGCTTGTGCATTCTCTCCTGTAAGCCTTTGTATTGATAATACTGAGTCCTGGTAGCTTCGCTGGTACTTCTTTACCATGCTGTCCAGAGAACTGGTCTTTGTGAACAGATTTAAGCCAAGGACTATTACTATTATTGCTAAAATAATAATTGTTATTATGAATCCTAATGGTTTTTTCTCTCTCATTTCTCCTCCTCTTTATCCATTTCCTTGTTATAAAACCTGATTGCTTTTTCATAATATTTTTTCTCAAACAGCATCCAGGATTTCTTGGTAAAATATATTAAGGCTCCTTTTGAGTCCCAAAGTAATAAGCCTGAATACTTCCATCCTGTTTCAATTATTAGTTTGGGCGGAGGAAAATATGATGTATAAATATTCTGTTTTATTATCTCATTGGTTAGGTCTTCTTCTCTTAGCTTGTCAGCCAGTATCTTTCTGACAATAAGCCTTATTGCTCCTAATACTTCTTCTTGGCCATCATAGTTAACACAGAAGTTCAGGAAGAACTTATCATAGTCCTTGGTCTTCTCTATCAGCTCTTTAAAGACTTCTCTTAGTTCTGAGTCAAGCTCATACCACTGGCCTATTATGAACACTCTTACCTGGTTTTTGTGTATTCTCTCATCATTAATTAAGTGGTTAAAGAACTCTTTTAAGTCATCAATCATATCCTCGTACTCAACAAGGTTAATTGTCAGAACCCTGTTTTGATGCTTTAGCTGTAAGTCTACAAGCTCGTCTAACAGTTCTAGGTGTTTTTTTACTGCCAGGGAGAATTCTTTTTTATTCTCATTACTCCAACTCTTAACTCCTCCTGTGCTAATGGCTATGTGGATAGGAGCCTTTTTAGGCTTAATACTTGGTATAACCTTTGGGATATCAACCATGAACAACCCTCTGTTTGCAAAATGCGATTATAGATAAATATTTAAAGCCTTCGCTTCTAAAAAAATTTATGCTAAACCTGACTTTTATTAGTTTAATAATCGGATTAATAGCTCTAATAATTGCTTCACTCTCTGATATAAGAACAAGAGAGGTGCCTGACTGGCTTAACTACAGCCTTGTGACCTTTGCTATTGGTAGTGCTCTTATCCTGAGCATTTATCATGGCTATGCTCACCTTCTTATCAATTCTCTTCTTGGATTGGCATTAGGATTAATTATTGGTTTGTTAATGTTCTATACAGGGCAGTGGGGTGGTGGTGATAGCAAGCTAATCATTGGCTTGTCAGCTCTTATAGGTCTTAGTTTTTCAGGTTTTGGTCAGGGTATTCCTGTGCTTATAATCTTCTTGGTTAATATATTATTAGTAGGTGCTGTTTATGGCTTAATCTTTAGCTTTGTAAAAGCAGTTCTTAATTTCAAGAATTTCAAGAAAGCTGCTGAGAAAAGGCTTAGAAGCAAGGAAGTGTTGGTGATAAGAATAATTTTCCTAGTAATAGGAATAAGTGCTTTTATCTTTCTGCTTATCACTAGGAGTATTGAGTCAGTACTGCTCTTTGCCTTTGTAATGACCTTGTTTATCTTCTTTTACCTCTGGATTTTTGTGAGTGTTGTTGAGAAGACTTCTATGATTAAGCAAATAAAAGTTAAAGACTTAACAGAAGGAGAATGGATTATTAGTAATGTTGAAAAGAACAAGAGGATAATATTAAAGCCTACAAGAACAGGAGTAACCTTAAAACAAATAGCCTTGCTAAAAAAACACAGGATAAGAGAAGTAACTGTTAAAATAGGTGTTCCTTTTGTACCCAGCTTTTTAATAGCTTATATCCTGACTTTTACTGTTGGTAATTGGCTGGCTTATTTGCTTTGATTTCTGTCTAATGCTTGCTTTGCATCACACGTAAGCCTTGTATTTCTCACACCATTCTCCCACACAAAGGGCCCGTTATATTTTTCTTTTTCAGTTCTTTCTAATAAGTCTCTGAACAGCCGCCTTCTCATGTTAGGAATGTATTCCTCTTTTTCATCTGGTTTTTTAAGAATAGTGTAGTACTTTCCTTTTCTCATTTCACCCCTGGATAAATCATACTTTTTATTATCAAACTTAATAATAATTTTCTTTCCTTTGAAGTCTTTGTCAGAGTGTGTTAAGTTTAGTACTAGGTCAGCTCTGTCTCCTAGCTTGCCTTCTACAATCACTTTATTCTTGTTTTCACCAACATACCTGGCTTTTTCAAATCTAACATCATACTTATCAGGAATCATAGAGATAATATGAGGTACTGTGTTATAAATAATATCCTTGTTCATGCCTTTAAATTCAATCTCAAACTCTATTTTCTTAGAATTATCCCAAAGCGAATCTGGCAAACGTTCCTTAACATAACAAAAATTGGTTCCTAGCTGTATGTATCTCTGATTATCATTTGCAATTCTGGCAAGGTCTATTGCATCATTTCTTGTTAGAGCCATTGGTTTCTCAACAACAACATGTGCTCCATACCTCAATGCAAACTTTGCAATCTTATAATGACTATCATCAGGAGTGCATACACTCACAATATCTGGTTCTGTAAGGCCAATAACTTCTCTGTAATCAGACCTGGTAATAGGGTTCTGGTTGTACTCTTGGTAAATATATTCCGATGTATCTGCTAGTTTAGCTTCATTTTTTCTGCATATACCATGAATCTTAACTAAGTCTTCAAGAGAAAGAGCATGCCACTCTTTAAAATGATTAAGACCATTGCTTCCAGTATCTAGGTGTCCGATTCCGATAATTACAACTTTTTTCATGTAAACAACACCAAAAATCACTCAAAGAACTCTTTTTTAGAGGGCAGAAGGAACAAGTAATATAAAAACCTTTCTCTAATCAAGGAATCTTCTGCAAGTGCTTAATTAGATAATTAGTTTTTTCCTCATCAGGTATCTTGATTACTTCTTCTTTTTCTTCTTCTGGCTTTGTCTCTTCTTTCTCCTCTGTTTTTCCAATAGCAAAAGTTTTGTCCTTTATCTTATTATAAACCTCTTCCATTTCCTCAGGTGTTAGTTGTTTAGGCTTCCACAAGAAGTTCAAGCCATCATTTTCTTTCCTTGGAATAATATCAATTGCCAGATGATTATCACTCTCATTTAATATGATATTTGTTCCATGGGCTTGTAAGGCTTCAAAAACACTTGCAGATGAGAAGTTAGCAAGAAAGAACAAATCCTCTACTGTTTCATCACTAAGCTCTTCTAGCTTGGTAAAGTGCTGCTTTGGCATAAGCTTTATATGACCAGGCACTGCTGGCTTTCCAGGAAGAACAGCAATAAGATTATCATCCTCATAAACAATAAGGGCTTTCTTCTCTTTTATCTTGTCACAAATAATACAAGTCATTTTTTTAGTTTTCCCAAAGCCTCTGATAACTTGGGAATATTAATACCAGCAAACATTTTGTTAAGCTCAGGATCAGCTTCTAATTGTTTTTTGAACTCATCAGGATGATTAATAACCATATCTTTTACTTTAGGATTCTTATCAATGAACTTGGCAAGGTCTTGTTGGTTTATGGATTTGGCTTCTACTTCTTCTTTGCCCTTCTTTGCCTTGTATTCCTTCATCATTAATCCAATCTTTCCTTTAAGAGCAGCAAGGTGTTGTTTTACTTCTTTCTCCTTAAACTCATTAGAAGGAATATTAAAGTTATCCAAACCATCATTATCCTCTCTTGGGATTAAATGATAAAGAAAATGAGGGCTTTGCTGGCCAGCAATTGCTCCATTAGCAATAAAAACAGTTGCATTATTAATAACCATTCCAAGTTTTAAAGCCTTAACCAAGTGCTTACTAGTCCTGAACATATGAGCAGCTACTTCAAGAGGAATAACAGGCAGAATAGGATAATGCTCTTTGGTCATAACCAGTAGATGCCCTTTAACAGCAGGGTTAATATCAAGAATAGAAATAATCTTATCATCCTCAAAAGCTTTTTTGCTAGGAATCTCACCTTTAATAATCTTGCAAAAAATACATTGCTTTCTCTGAAGCTCTGCAATCTCCTCAGGGCTCATGTTCTTTAAGTCTTCTTCTGATACCATTAAAGAAATAGATAAAACTAAAAGTTAATAAAGGTTGTGGAAAAAGTTAATAGAAATCGAAAGATTTATTCTTGTGATTTATACCAATCAATGTCTTCTTTTGTAGGTTCTCTTGATGTTTTAAGATATACCCCCCGCGATGCGATGTACGACTCAACTGTGTCTGGTGTTCCATCAGAATTAGTATCATACATCTTTACTAAGGGAAAAACCCCTTTTATCTTAACATTGCCTTTTTTCAAGGCATAATTAGCTAATGCATTGAAACCAATAAATCCAACAACCAGTGCAGGACCTACGAGTTTGTCTAATGTTTTTATCTTGAACATTTTAATCTCCTTAAGTTCAGTAT
>DAOWFR010000099.1 GCA_030637925.1 Methanobacteriota archaeon | reverse complement strand
TAAGAATTTGTGAGCTATTAAGGATACATCTATGTGCCAGGGGTTCATCTCTTCTGGTCTTATTAGGTCATAGATTATGTTCTGCCATATAAGAGCTCCTTCTTTGAACAAGATGGTGAATATTCTTTCCTGGGGCTCCTCAGAGCCTCTTGATAATAAGTCCATATTAGTATAGGTTTTATGTGTGTTCTTATTTAAATGTTGTGATTTACTCGGCTTAACCAAAATAACCAAAAGAATTAGAAAGCTTTTTAAAAAACTTATTAATTAAGTCATACTCAAGGGCCCATGGTCTAGTGGCTTAACTGTATTGGTTCCACACATGACAACACCCTTACATGCACAGCTCTGCTGGGCATCTCAACATGCAGGGCTTTTTGAGAACGGTGTAGGTCGCCAGTTCGAATCTGGCTGGGCCCATTCTTATAAAATGGCAAATAAAAAAAACATAGTAAAAATTATCAAGGTACTCAAAGAAAAATCAGAAGTAAGCATGCTAGGAAACTTTTCAAGAAACAAACCCTTTTACATCTTAATAAGCACAGTGCTTAGTGCAAGGAACAAGGATGAGATGACAATAATAGCAACAAAAAAACTTTTTTCAAAATATAAAACACCAAAACAAATTGCACAAGCACCTTTAAGAAAACTAGAGCCTTTAATCAAGCAGTCAGGGTTTTATAAGACTAAGGCAAAAAGGATAAAAGAAATAAGCAAGATACTCTTAGAAAAATATAAGGGCAAAGTTCCTTCTGATTTTGATAAACTTATTTCATTGCCAGGCGTGGGAAGAAAAACAGCAGGCTGTGTTGTGGTATATGCTTTTAACAAGCCAGCAATACCAGTAGACACTCATGTACACAGAGTAAGCAACAGGTTAGGCTGGGTAAAAACAAAAACTCCTGAACAAACAGAACAAGAACTAATGAAAATAATACCAAGAAAATACTGGCTTGATGTTAATGAAGTATTAGTTATTCATGGCCAAACTGTTTGCAAACCAATCACTCCTTTATGCAATCAGTGCAAGATAACAAACTATTGTAGATATTACAAGAATTTAATAAAAAAGAAAAAATACTAAAAGAACAAAATTTATTCCTCTTTTTCTTCTGCTGGTTCTTCTTCTGCTGGTTTTTCTTCTTCTTCTTTTATTTCACTACCTTTTTGAAGCAGGGTAACATTTTGAGCTTGTTTTCCTCTCTCAGTCTCAGCAGGTTCAAAAGATACGCGGTCATTATCACGTATAAACGTACCTTCTGCCAGAGATGAGTTATGCACAAAATAGTCTTTTCCATCCTCTCCTTCAACAAATCCATAACCTTTCTGTCGGTTAAACCATTTAACTGTTCCTTCCATTTTTTACTCCTCCTAAAAACTACATGTTCAATTTACTTGAACAATACACCAAGAAACTCCCTAATCCTTTTTAAAGCTTTTGGGTGGAAAGCTGTTTTTAATAATATTTATATACCTTTTAATTATCCTCTTATTATGGCCAGAATTGTTTTAATTTCTTGTGTGAGTAAAAAGTTATCTTACAGAGCAAAAGCCAAAGACTTATACATCAGCCCTCTTTTCAAATATAATCTTAAATATGCCAAATCCTTGAATCCTGATAGAATCTTTATTCTCTCTGCTAAATACGGATTATTAGATTTAGAAGAAGAAATAGAATCTTATAATGAAACCCTTAATACTATGTCATCAAAAGATATTAAAGAATGGGCAAATAAGGTTATTAACCAATTAAACAAACTGGCTAATCTTAAAAAAGACGAAATTATTTTTCTTGCAGGAGAAAGATACAGAAAATACTTAATCTCTCATATCAGTAATTATAAGATTCCATTAAAAGGATTGGGAATTGGCAAACAATTAAAGTTTCTAAAAGACAAGTTCTTGGTTAATGAAAAATGCAATAAACTTCATCACTGGTTTAATAGCATGAAAAAACATAATTTTCCTTTTAATGAAAAAGACATTCCTCTTAACGGCATATATGTTCTTTTTGAAAAAGGAGAATCTGCTCATGGCATTAACAGGATAGTTCGTATAGGAACACACACAGGCAAAGACCAGTTAAGATCCAGGCTTAAACAGCATTTTATTAATGAGAACAAGGATAGAAGTATTTTTAGAAAGAACATTGGAAGAACAATCCTGAACAAGAACAAAGATTCTTTTCTTGAAAAATGGGAGTTAGACCTAACACCTAAAGAAGCAAGAGAAAAATATTCTGAATTAATTGATTTTAATAAACAAAAACAAGTTGAAAAAGAGGTTACAAAATATATTCAGGATAATTTTAGCTTTGTAGTATTCCAAATAGATGATAAGAATAAAAGACTTGCTCTTGAATCAAAAATTATTTCAACAATATCATTATGTAATCAGTGCAAGCCATCAAAAAACTGGCTTGGGAATTTCTCACCCAAACAAAAGATTAGAGAAAGCGGATTATGGAATGTTAATGAATTGTATAAAGAGGCTTTGGATGATGAGGATATAGAAGAATTAAAATCAATTATCAGGTGATTATATGAAACTAATCCTAACACGTCATGGGGAAACAATTGAGAATAGAGATGAGATTTGTCAGGGTCATTTACCTGGAACACTTTCTAAACTTGGAATTGAGCAGGCTAAAAAATTAGCTTTAAGATTAAAACACGAAAAGATTGATGCTATTTACTCAAGTGATCTTGCACGTGCAGCAGACACTGCAAAGATAATTGCAAAATATCACCCACAAGTTCCACTTCATTTTGTTAAGGAGTTAAGAGAAAGAGACCATAAACATTTTGCTGGGAAAAAAATTGACGAGATTGACATGGATAAATTTGATTCTGAGAGCGAACCTTGGTCACAAATGCAGATAAGAATTAAAAAAATATTAGATAAAGCATACGAGAAATATCCCGACTCTAAAGTGTTATTTGTGGGTCATGGAGCAATTAATATGGCATTAACAAGTGTGATTCTAAATAAACCACCAGAAAAGATAGATAAGATAGATATCCCACCAAATACAGCGGTGAGTATCTTTGAGATAAGAGAAGACAAAAACCATAAAGTTCATTTATTGAACTGTGTGAAGCATTTGGAGTGAACTAACAAATCAAAGGACCTTATTCTTTTAAGTCAACCTCAAATAACATCTTTCTGCATGTGCAGTAATTCCCTAGTTGGCACACAGCGATTTTAGAAGCAGTAAAAGTAATTGGCAGTTCAACATTCTTTAATTCTCCAAAGCCTATGGTTAGGTGGGCGTTGTACTTTTTTTCAAAGCTGGAATGCCTTTCATATGCATTAATCCAGGTGAGTGTTGCTTCATTTGGTTTTGGATTTGGGTAAAGTGCTTTAATAGTTGCTTCTTTTTTTCGATAAGGATTAGTTTTTTTAATCATTGTCTCATGCAGTTCTAATATCTCGGGAGTCCTTTCAATCTTTAAGCCAGACACTTTCCCTCCGTCAGGAGTTGGGCCTATTTCAGTCTCTACAAATTTTAGATTTAATGATTTTGTTTGTAATGCAACTTCTTCAACAATCTTTTTTATATCATCTAAATTGTTTTCATCAATACAAATCATCACTAGAGTTATGTGAGGAATACATTTCTCTTTGTCAAGAACAATTTCTTTATTTCTTGTCTCTTCAAA
Source organism: Methanobacteriota archaeon (assembly GCA_030637925.1). GTDB lineage: Archaea > Nanobdellota > Nanobdellia > Woesearchaeales > SM23-78 > SM23-78. The sequence continues at coordinate 1,798 of DAOWFR010000099.1, read as the reverse complement.
TAGTTTTTTGCTTATAGAAACTGCTTTATCCATTATTTCTTCTGGTGGTATAATAGTAACATCAATTGCTATTTCACTCATAGAGTTGGTGAAGGTCATGAGTTATATAAAATTTATCTAATTCCACATTTTTTATAAACTCATCTTAATTTCTTTTTACCATGGCTATTGAATTCATGAAAAAACCTTACAAGAACGAGGAAATACTTAAGAGCATGCATCCCTTGGTTAAGGAGTGGTTCTTGCACAAGTTCAAGAAGTTTGCTCCTCCCCAAAAGTATGCTATTCTTAATGTTCATAGTAGAATAAACACTTTAATCAGCAGTCCTACTGGCAGTGGCAAAACTCTTAGTGCTTTTCTTGCAATCATTAATGAGCTTATAGGCTTGTCAGAGCACGGCTTGCTTAAGGACAAGGTTTATTGTGTGTACATCAGTCCTTTAAAAGCCCTTGCTAATGATATCTCACGAAATCTTTTAGAGCCTTTAGAAGAGATGGAGGAGTTTGCTGGTAAAAAGCTTGGTTTAAGAGTGGCTGTTAGGACTGGCGATACAGCTGCTAGTGTTAAGCAGAGCATGTTAAGGAATCCTCCTCATATTCTCATAACAACCCCTGAGAGCTTTGCTATTATGCTCACCACGATTAAGTTCAAGGAAAAACTCAAGGATGTTGAGTGGTGTATTATAGATGAGATTCATGCAGTGGCTAGTAGTAAGAGAGGAGCTCACTTATCTCTTAGCTTGGAAAGACTTCAAGCACAAACCAAGTTCACAAGGATTGGGTTGTCAGCAACAGTTGCTCCGTTAGAAGAAATGGCTAAGTTCCTTGTGGGATTTGATGTTAAGACTAAAAAGCCCAGGCAGTGCAAGGTTGCTGATGTTAACTTTGTAAAACAATTAGATTTGAAAGTTCTAAGCCCTATTAAGAATCTTATGAAAGCAACTTATGATGAGATAAGCACAGAAACATATAAACTAATGGACCAGTTGATTCAGAGTCATAGAACAACTCTTATCTTTACTAACACCAGGAGTGCTACAGAGAGAGTGGTGCATCACTTAAAAGAGAGGTTTCCTAAGAATTACACTAAGATAGAGGATGTGAAAGATGTTGATATTGACAAGGAGTCTAATGGCAAGAAGGGCTATACAAGTCTAATAGGTGCTCATCATGGCAGTCTTAGCAAGGAACATAGATTAGATGTTGAGGAAAAGTTGAAAAAAGGAGAATTAAAAGCAGTTGTATCCTCTACTAGTCTTGAGCTAGGCATTGATATTGGTTATATTGACCTTGTTATTCTTCTTGGCAGTCCTAAGAGTGTAGCCAGGGCTTTGCAAAGAATCGGCAGGAGTGGACATAAACTTCATGATAAAGCAATAGGTAGAATCATAGTTATGGATCGTGATGACCTTGTTGAATGTAGTGTACTGTTAAAAGCAGCTCTTGAAAAAAAGATTGATAGGATTGATATTCCTACTAACTGTCTTGATGTTCTTGCTCAGCAAGTGCTTGGCATGGCTTTAGAAGAGCCAAAGCACATAGATAAGGTGCTTAAAATCATTAGGGGTAGTTATAATTTTCATGAGCTTGATAGAAAGCGCTTCAAGGAAATAATCAGTTATTTAGCAGGAGAGTATGCCAGTCTTGAGGACAGGAGTGTGTATGCAAAGATATGGTTTGATCCAGAGACAGACATGATTGGTAAGAAAGGAAAAATGACTCGGGTTATCTACATGACTAATATTGGCACTATTCCTGACGAAACTAATGTTAAGGTTAAGCTTAATAAGAATCTTAT
>DAOWFR010000056.1 GCA_030637925.1 Methanobacteriota archaeon | reverse complement strand
GGGCAAGGATATAAAAAAATTTCTTGCTGAAGCCAAGAAAATACCTGGCTTAGTTGATAAAAAGGATAAAGAAGCAAATCTATTGTTACAAGAAGTAAAAAAAGACCTTATGCAAATACCTAATATTATTCATAAGAGTGTTCCTATAGGTAAGGATGATTCAGGTAACAAAGTAATAAAGAAGTGGGGCAAGCCTGAAAAGTTTGATTTTCCTATCAAGGACCATGTTAAACTAGTAGAAGGCTTAGGCATTGCTGATTTTGAAACTTCTGCTAAGACCACAGGAGCAGGATTTTACTTCTTAAAAGGAGAACTTGCATTATTAAACCAGGCCTTGATAAGGTTTACAATAGATTTTATGAAGAAGAAAGGCTATCAGTATGTTGAAACTCCTTTAATGCTCAAGAAAAAAGTTTTATCAGTTGCTCTTGATTTGCCAGAGTTTGAAAAATCAATATATGAGATAAAAGGAGAAGACCTTGCTCTTATAGGAACAGCAGAGCACTCAATCCTTGCTATGCTCATGGGAGCACAGATACCAGAGCATGAACTTCCAAAAAAGATTTTTTCTTACAGTATGAGTTTTAGAAAAGAAATTGGAAGCCATGGAATACATGAAAAAGGCTTGTGGAGAACTCACCAGTTCAATAAAGTAGAACAGTTTGTTTTTTGCAAGCCAGAAGAATCAGAAAAATATTATGATGAATTATTAAAGAATTCAGAGGAATTATTCCAAGCCCTAGATATACCTTACAGAATACTAGAGTTCTGCTCAGGAGATTTGTCCTTGTGGAAATCAAGAAGTGCTGATTTAGAAGCATGGAGACCTACAACCAAGGATTATGGTGAAGTGGGCTCATTATCAAACTGCACTGACTTCCAAGTAAGGGATTTGAACATAAGGCTTATTAGAAAAGACGGTACAAGAGAAGTGCTTCACACTCTTAACAACACTGCCATAGCTACTTCAAGAACAATGGTAGTAATCCTTGAGAACTATCAGAACAAGGATGGCAGCATAACAGTGCCAAAGGTTCTTGTGCCTTATATGAATGGTGTAAAGAAGATAGCAAAGAAGAAATAAATTAATCTTTCTTCTTTTTCTTACTCTCTCTTAAATCCTTTTCATCCACAAACTTCTCATGAACAGGATGGTCAGAGTCAAGGTCCACATCCAACTCCTTGAATAATTCAGAGGATTTCTTTTTCTTTTTAAACAAATCAAACATTCCCATGGTTACTTGTAGTTAGGACTAGTATAAATTATTTTCCAAAAATGCAAAAAATATTAAAACATCAATAATAAAGGAATAATTATGGCACCGATTCCTGGCTGGGTATATGTAATACTTGGGATTATTATGCTTGCAGCTTCACAGCTTATAAAGAGTAATGATGGTTCTAAGCCCCTAATAATTTTCTTATATGTAGGCATACTATTCATAATAATTGGCATTGGTAAGTACATCTTTAGAGCTTTGTCAAAAAAGAAAGGTAAAGAACCATTGCATGAAATGCATAAGGAACACCCACACCAAACTGTGCCTAAAACACAACACAGAACTCATCATACAACCCATCCACAACAACAAGTACCGCCTTCTCAATCACACCAACCAATGCATCATGGAATCAGTCACTTGCAAGGCCAGCATGAAGTGCATAGAGCTACTCAGCAACCAACACAACAGTCACAACACCTAAGCATAATAGCTTGTCCTGCTTGTAGCACAAGGCATTATGATTATGCTAGGTATTGCATGAGATGTGGTACAAGGATAAAGAAGCATAGATAAACATTAAAAAATAACAAACATTAAAAATAAGAGGAAATTACAAGGGAGAGAGAATGGATGCTTTGGAATGTATAAGCACAAGAAGGAGTATTAGAAGGTTTCTTAATGTTCCTGTTGATTTTGAGACTATCATAACTATTGTAGAGTCTGGTTCGTTAGCTCCTAGTAGTGGGAATGTTCAGGACTGGAAGTTCATAGTTATAGATAATAAAGACCTGATGAAAAAACTCTGCGAGCACAGTCTTAACCAGGAGTGTGTTCATAACGCAGCATTCCTTGTAGTTGTATGCTCTGACTCTGAGCAGACAGAAATGCATTATGGCTTAAGAGGGCAAAGGCTTTACACTGTTCAGAACTGTGCAGCAGCAGCTGAGAACATGCTATTAACAGCTCATGCTCTTGGCTTAGGAGGAGCATGGGTAGGAGCCTTTGATGAAGAGAAGATTAGAGAAATCCTTGGTATTCCTGAATTTGCACGACCCCAGGCAATCCTGGCCTTTGGTTATCCTGATGAAGTACCTGACCATAAAAGAATAAAAAACCTGAGCATAATCACTTATTTCAACAAGTATGGCGCAAGAATCAAAAAAATCCATCATGTTCTTAGAGATTATTCCCTTGACTGGGAAGCCAGGATTAAGAAGGCACATACAGTAATGGAAAGACTTAGAGAAAAAACCCGGAAAGTTACTCAGAAAACCACAGAAAAAATAGGCAAGAAAGGAGGCTCTTTGTTTCAGAAGTACAAGGAAGAAGTTAAGAAGAGGATAAAGGCAAGGAAAAGATAAATTTTGATTTACATAAACCTTTAAATAATCAACTAATTTCCCCTCATTCTAACATGGCTTTACCTGAAGAGTTCAGACAAGTACTATTTCCTCATGATAAGGTCAGGCCTATACAGGATGAGTTAATAAGAAAGATAAACCAGACAGTAACAGGTCAGCAAAATCTAATTGTTCATGCTCCTACAGGTCTTGGCAAGACAGCAGCAGCTCTAGCCCCAAGCATTAACGAGGCATTAAAAAAAGATTTAACAGTGTTCTTTCTTACATCACGCCATACCCAGCACAAACTGGCAATGGAAACTGTTAATCTAATAAAAGAAAAATACAAGCAAGCCTTTACAGTGGTTGATATTATTGGTAAGAAATGGCTTTGCCTACAACTAGGGGTTAACAAGCTTTACCCGCGAGAGTTTGCAGAGTACTGCAAAAAGATAAAAGAGGATGATTTATGCGAATTCTATACTAAGACCAGGGATAAGGGCGAGGCTTCAAAAACAGCAAGAGAAGTTGTTAGTCAGCTTAAGAGGGATAACAAGACAGATACAGAGAGTATTATTGAGAAGAGCATAGAGCAAGGAGTATGCCCTTATGAAGTAGCCTTATTAATAGCAAGGGATGCAAGAATAATTATAGGGGATTATTACTATTTATTTAATCCTTACATCAGAGAGACCTTTCTTAATAGAACAGGAAAAGAGCTTGGCAAGATAATAATTATTATTGATGAAGGCCATAATCTTCCTGCGCGAGTAAAAGACCTTGCTAGTCATAGGATAAGCACTAACACAGTAAGGAGAGCCTTGGATGAGACAAAAAAGCATGACAAAGAAGAAATCAGGGAAATCTTAGAAATACTTGAGAAAAAACTCTGGGAACTAACAGATGAGGTTGAAGAAGAAGTATATGTTAGTAAAGGCCAGCTCATAGGAGAAATAAAAGAGATGACTGATTATGATGAGTTAATATCAGATATGAGTTTTCTAGCAGACTTGATAAGAGAAGAGCAAAAGCACTCTGCCTTAGGAACAGTGGCAAGCTTTTTAGAAGCATGGCAAGGAGAGGACAAGGGCTTTACAAGGATACTTGCAAAGAGCAGAGATTTAAGAGGAGAAGAAATAATAACAATACAATATAGATGCCTTGACCCAGGCATTATAACCAAGGATGTGATAAGGTCAGCACACTCTACAATACTAATGTCAGGAACCCTTAACCCTACAAGCATGTACAAGGAAGTGCTTGGGTTTGACACAGCAGAAGAAGAAAGCTATAAGAGTCCTTTCCCAGAAAAGAACAAGCTAAATATAATCATCCCCAGAACAAGCACCAAGTATGAGACTAGGAGTGAGCAACAGTACAGGGAAATAGCAGAAATACTTGTAAGAGCAACTAACAAGATACCTGGTAATACAGCAGTGTTCTTTCCAAGCTATCTCTTAAGAGATGATGTTAATAAACACTTTTCTAAGTTATCACAAAAACCAGTGTTTATTGAGAAGCAGAAGCTTACAAAAAAGGAAAAACTAGAATTCCTAGAAGCCTTTAAAGGTTATAAAAATGTAGGAGCAGTCTTGTTAGGAGTTATTAGTGGCAATTTTGGAGAAGGCATAGACCTGCCAGGAGACTTTTTAAAATCAGTAATCATAGTAGGCCTTCCATTGCAAAGACCAGACCTTGAAACCCAAGCCTTGATAAAGTATTATGATGAGAAGTTTAAGAAAGGCTGGGACTATGGATACTTATTTCCAGCATTCAACAGGGCATTGCAGAGCGCAGGAAGATGCATAAGAAGCGAGACTGACAAAGGAGTAATTATCTTCCTGGATGAGAGGTACACCTGGAAGAATTATAATAGGTGTTTTCCTCCAAGCTGGGATATAAAAGCAACCCTTCTCTATGAGAAGATGATAAAGGATTTCTTTGAGGAGAATGGTTAAGTAAGAATAAGTAACTCTTTATTTCTTTGTTTTTTCTTCTTCTATTCTTATAAACCATTTATTTGTTTCAGGTTCAAATACAAAGACCACCTCATACTTCTTTTTCTTATCTAAAGAGAATAATAAGGGCATAGGTATGGTTGTTTCATAGCTGTTTCCGCGTGTGTAGAGTTTTCTTCTAAATTCCATAATTTTATATTTATAAAACCTTAAAATATTTAAATTTACTTATTTTTTTACTTATTTAATCAAATAACCAATATACTAAAAAGTATACGAAACGAAAGATTTATATACTGGTAATGCTTATATAGTATTCTATGGTAATCCTTTTTGACCAGTATAACCTACCTGAAAATATATATGAAATCATATTTGCAACAAAACAGCAAGTAATCGTTGCAAAGATGCTAATAGAAGAAATGAAGAATAAAGATAGTGAAATAGGGAAAACAGAGATGTCAATGTTTGCAACAGCTCTTCATGAAGGAGTTGAAGTTGAAGCACTAGCCCATGAAAAGCTAGGAGTAAAGAAGAAGGTAAAGATTTCCTATAATAAAAGACAGTTTTATGACAGAATCCTAACCCCTATGAAAACCATGGGTTTAATAGATTATGATTTGTATAAAAAGACTTACAAGTTAAGCGAGAAGTTCAACAAGAACATGATGAGAATAGGCTTGATGTGGTTACAAGAGCTTAGAAAGCCTCCACGACCATTTGTATTCAAGAAAAAATAAACAAAATCATGATTAGAAGAGGAAAGCTCCCTATTGGTTAATTTTTCTTTAACCACCCTCCCCCTTTTTCCTCAAAACAGTAGGGAGCTTTTATTTCTTCTTTTTTGAGTGTACTAATATTACTCATAAACTTGCAGACATCTGTTAAAGAACTTGGCTTTTCAAGAGGCTTTAGAAAGGATTTCTCAGTAGTTCCTGGAGTTCTTCCTTGGTTTTTATGTCCTTTATTTTCCTGTATAATTCCTGGTTTTGCAGGGCTTCTTTAACCCATGTAGCAAAGTCATTCTTTTCCTGGTTTACATGATGACTGAACTCTTCTTCTGTCATATAATTAAGGGATTTTCTAAGGTCATTCAGGCTCTTGAGTTCTTGCCCATTTTCAAGCTTAAAATAGTGCTCCTTAGGTGTTTGTTGCTCAAGTAACTGGTTTATCTTTATTTGTTTGAATAACTCTTTTAGCTCTTGGCTTTCCTCATTTATTTCTTTTTCTATTTCTTTCTTCTTTTTTTCTTTGTTCTCTATCTGTGTTTTTAGGCTGTGCCATTCTTCTTCTAGTTTTCTGAGCTGGTTCATCTTTTTCTTTAGCTTGTGCTTAAGGTCGTGTTTGTGCAGGTAGAATGGCTTTCCTTGGGCTCTTGTGTCATGATAGTCTTTCATGCTTGTCAAGAAGTCTTTTTTGAGTATGTCATCTATTACCTCATTCACATCCTTGTTTTTTATATAGTGCTCTATTTCTGAGAAATAGCCTTCTCCTAATTCTTCTGGTTTGTAGTAATCAGATGATTCTTCACTAAGAGGAGAAGTTAAAGGTGGTGTTTCACTGTGTATTACATCTATGTTTATATTGTTAATTGCTTCTTCAAATTTTTTCACATCCTCTTCCTGGATACTTATAGCCTGTTTTTGAGATGCTTGGCTTGTTTCTTGTACTGGGGGGGGCTCTATTCTTGGTAGTTTAAGCTCTTTATAGGATTTTTCTTGCTGTGCAACAGATGGTTCGATTCTTGTTTGTGCTACTTCTTTTATTTCCTGTGTTTTTGGAGGCATAGGCGGGGTTTCTGGTGCTTCTGTTCCTGTTTCTGCTATTATATCTGGAAGTTCCTTTGGTGTTTGCACTAGCTTCTTGCTCTGGCTAAAAAAGTCTTTGAACTTGTTCTTTACTTTGTTTAAGATGCCACCCCACCTCTTTTCTCTTTTTGTTTTTTCTTGGTTTGTATTAATATTTAAAATTTATGTTTTAATGGCTATGTAGGAATCTAATTTTTTGTTTGCAGTAGAACCTTTTACTCAGTCTTAACCTCCTTTAGAACAATATCTTCACCACTTAGAACTCTGGGTGTCTTGCTGCACCTAGGGCATTCAAACAATGAGAAATCATGCTCATGAACAAGTATTCTTGGCTCTCCTTTATAACCACACCCACATTTTACCCTTGCTTTTACAGGTTTCACAATCACTTTAAAATTAACCATGTTAATTAAGAAACCTTTTAACTCTTCTGCTAGCAGATGAGCAAGATCACCCACTTCCAAGGTTATTGATTTGACTTTTTTACCTTTTGCCTTCTTGTTAACTTGTTCAAGAATCTTGTTTACTATTATTGTCTCATGCATTT
>DAOWFR010000028.1 GCA_030637925.1 Methanobacteriota archaeon | reverse complement strand
GTAGCAAATCCAGCTATTTGTAAAGTAACACTACTTTGACTTGGGTAATATACATAAACAGTCGCATTTGAATCTATCGGTAATACTTTACCAGAGATTGAACCTGATTCATTAACTCTATCTGCTATTGAACTATCCTCAGCAAGAACATTCATAGAGAAAAATATGATTAATAATAGAACTAAAAATATATAGGTTATTTTTTTCATTTTTTATTTGCTCTCTTCAGGAGGTTTTTCAAACTCTTTGAATTGTAAAGCATTATACTTAGTCATTCTTTTTATCATCATATCAGGGTCAAAGCCTTTGTCTTTAAGCATTTCTTTGCCTGATTTAAGGTTAGCATCATCAAGCATTCCTCTGCAGCCAGTGCAGGGATGATTATAATCAGGGCATAAAGCTTTGCAACCACCATTCATTAAAGGCCCTAAGCATTCTATTCCCTGGTCTAATAAGCAATAGTTTTCTTTTAAACTGCACTCATGACAAACAGCTTTATCATAAACCTTTAATCTTTTGCCTTGTACTAACCATTTAAAAACCTGAGCAATCTCTTCATTGTTAGGTGGGCATCCAGGAATATAAAAATCAACTTTTACATGTTTATGTATTGGAACAGATGTTATTGGTTTAAGTCTTTTATCAGAAGGAAACTTATTATAAACATCTTTTTCAACTTCTTTCTCATTCATCAAGTGCTTCATGGACTGCATACAACCATGAGAAGCACAAGCACCAAGAGCTATTAAGAACTTGGCTTGTTTTCTGAATTTCAATAAATTATCTAAATCATCTTGTGAACTAACACTTCCTTCAATAAACAACACATCATATTCTTCCTCATTCTTGCTTTTAATCATAGGAGCAGCTACTAAGTCTATCTTATCAAGTAATTCAAGAAGAACATCTTCTATAAAGTATAAACTCAACTGGCAACCAGCACAGCCAGTAATGCTCTTAACACCTATTCTAAGTTTTTTATTCATTCTCTTATTCCTTTAACCTTATTATACCTAAAAACAGGTCCATCCTTGCAAACATATTTGCCTGATATCATGCAATGACCACACATGCCAACACCACACTTCATTCTTCTCTCAAAACTAACAAAGATTTGGTCATGATGAAAACCCATTTTTTCTAATGTTTGGATTGTGAACTTAATCATAATCGGAGGACCACAAACCATTGCTATCTTGTTCTTATTATTAAGACCTGATTCTTCTACAACCTTGGTTACCAACCCAACCCTGCCTTTATAACTTTTAGGTGCCTTATCAACAGTAAGGTTTAAGTCAAAGATTCTGTTCCAGAGCTTCATATCTTTTTTAAACAAGATTTCATTAGGGTCTCTAAAACCAAAGAAAGCATGTACTCTGTCATAATCAGCTCTGCGCTCTTCAACATACTTGAGCACGCCTCTAAGAGGAGCAACTCCTGTTCCTCCGCCAATGATTACAAGACTATTGCCTTTTAACTCTTTCATAGGATAGCTTGTTCCATAAGGACCTCTAAGCCACAAATAATCTCCTGGTTTTAGTTTTATTAAATGATTAGTAACATCTCCTAATCCACGAATATTAAACTCAATAAAATCCTTAGAACATGCACACACAGAAAAAGGTGCTTCTCCAATCCCAGGAACAGAGACAAGAAAGAATTCACCTGGCTCATAGCAAAGCTTTATTTTTTCTTTCTTAGGCTTTTCTAACCTGAATAAATAAGTATCCTCTGTTTGTTTTTCTTTTTTCACAATCCTAAAAGGCGTTGCATTGAATAACATTTTTTCTTAATCCTTAAAATTATTAATTACTTCTGTAAAATCAATTAATCTAGGGCATGACTCAATACACCTGCCACACCCAGTGCACATATCCATATCAAACTTTTCTCTAAAATATTGTAGCTTATGATAAATCCTGTGCTTAAAACGATTAATCCTGTCCTTTCTAAAAATAGCTCCTCCTGCTACCTCAGTAAAATTAAGAAACTGGCATGAATCCCATTCCTTAAAACGCTTGCCATGCTTAACATCTGCTTCTAGTTCATCAATCATATCAAAGCACAAGCAGGTAGTGCAGTGAGCAGTGCACTTGCCACAACTAAGACACTTATCATTTTCTTTATCCCATGCAGAATCATCATAATACTTGCTAATATCCTTTGTGTAAAGCTTTTTCTCGCACTTTATAGAAGGAATAGTAAAGTCATAATCCTCTAAATCAATAATTAAGGTTTTTCCTTTCTCACTGCCTGCTTCAATATAATATTTATCTCCCATATCATGAAAAAATAAGTCATAATATTTTTCCAAGTCCATTGACTCGCAAAAACAATACTCACTAGGAGCAGGATCACAGTTAATACCTAATAGCAAAGTATTTTCTCTTGCTAGCTTGTAATAATCATCCTGATACTCTTCTGATAAGAACAACTTATCAAGCTTTAATAAACCATTAAAATCACATAATCTACCACCAAATATGACTCTAGGCTTGAGCTTAATCTTTTCTTCATCAAAAGGCTTGTTCTTGTTAGTAAGGTTCAGGTTAAATAAATCCTCTTTTGCAGGTGAAAAGAACTTCTTAACAGGAAACAAAGGCCTGCCTTCTAAGCAGATATCATTAAAATCCTTGACTATCTCAAACCTTAATGTATCTCTCTTAACAGGAGCTATTAAGTCACCACCTTTAGAAACCTTGCTTAAAAACTCATTCAGCCTCTTTTTTTCCAAAACCTTACCCATAATCCTAAAAGAGAGCAAAAGCAGGTATTTAAAAGTTGTTGTTAACCAAACCCTTTAACCAACTCTTTAACCTCATTCAGAGCTTTCTCCTCATCATAGCCTTGTGGTATGCCGATTATATTAACTGTTTTTACTTTGCCAGTTTCTTTTAACAATTTCAAGAAATAACTCAGATCAAAGTCATGTAGAGAAAAAATAACAGAAAACTCTAAACTATCAATATCATCAAATACATCAACTTTATCAATGCCTTTGGCAACATCAAGGATTACAGTGTTCTCAAGCTCATAATTCAATAAATCATCAGGTTTAGAGCAATGCTCAACTTCAACTCCTTCTAAATTCAGCTTTTTACCTATCTTAACAGCAAGATTATCTTGTTCTAAATAAGGGTTGCCAAACACAAGGATTTTCTTCATACCAAAATATATTTATATTGGCTCTTATTTAAAGCTTTTTATGAATAAAAAGGGGTTATTATTTGTTCTTGGAACAGCAATTATATCAGGAGTATCAATATTCATTAATAAGTTTGGAGTTAAGGGTATTGATGCATATGTATTTACAGGTGCAAAAAATGTTATTGTAGCTCTATTCTTATTCTCTATAATTCTCTTAGTAAAAGATTTTAAAAAACTAAGAGCAATGTCAAAAAAAGACATTGGGAAATTATTCTTAATAGGTCTTTTTGGAGGCAGCATTCCTTTCTTATTATTCTTTAAAGGCTTGCAATTAACAAGTGCTGCACAAGGAGCTTTTATTCATAAAACAATGTTCTTATGGGTTGGTATTTTAGCATTAATCTTTTTAAAGGAAAAGCTTAATAAAGGAATAATAATTGGTGCTATACTATTATTAGCAGGTAATTTTCTGTTGTTAAAACTAAATAATTTTGTATTTGCAACAGGAGACTTATTAATCTTGGCAGCAACCTTATTCTGGGGGATAGAAACAATAATTTCAAAACAAGCATTAAAAACATTAGACAGTAAAATAGTTGCTTTTGGCAGGATGTTCTTTGGTTCATTAATAATAATAACCTTCTTAACCATAACTAATAAACTCTCATTAATAAATACTTTAACAAGCACACACTTAGTTTGGATTCTTTTAACATCTATCTTCTTATTAGGATATGTATTTACCTGGTATTCTGGCTTAAAACATATAAAGGCAAGTGTTGCAACAAGTATTTTACTTCTGGGTTCTGTGATAACAACTTTACTAAACCTAACCTTTGCAGATATAGTAATAGTGCCTTCACAAATAATTGGAATTATCTTATTAGTCCTGGGAATATCTTGTATTGTTTGGTTCACAACTATCTTAAAGAAAATTCAATCAACTTTTTCTATTGCAAAAGCCCAATGAACAGTAACTTTATCTCCAACTTTAACATTTGGTACCAGAGTTGCAAAAACATTTCTTGCAATACTACCGTACTTTACAGTTAGAATATCTTCTCTCTTTTCAACAACCTCTGCTTTATGAACTTTGCACAGCCCTCTAATCGTAGGACTAAACTCAGCATACATGCCGTCTTGTTTATCAATAAAATCATTGTGTTTTTCTCCAAAAAAATATTCTTTAATAACTTCTAAATCCCAGTAATCTTTCTTCATCTCCTTAGCTATTTCTTTTAATCTCCTAAACGCAGCTGTAAATATCTCTTCAAGTTCAGTTCTATCTATTGGTTCATTATTAAGAAGCTTTTTTTCTAATTCTTTTCTTTTCTTATCAGTTATTTCACCCATATCAACAAGAACAAGAGAACAAGGATAAGCATATTTTAAAAAATATCTTTCAGCACTCATCTCTTCTGCCATACTTTTATCGCCTCTAAGGCTTCTTTCTCAGGAATCTTCTGGATAACAAACTGTGCCTGAACAATAACATAGTCTCCTGGCTCTACATCAACCAGTTCTGTGCTTGCCTTTCTCTGCTCTCCAGAATAATCAATAGTTGCAAAACCTTTTTCTATCTTTATTATTTTACCAGGTATTGCTAGGCACAAAAAAATCACCCTCATTTACTTAGCATTGTGCTTGCGGTGCTGCCTGAGTTGCACTTGCCTGTGCTTCTCCTTCAAGCTTTGTAGAACACTCTGCTGGGGATTCATCAAAAGCAGCGCAAAGAGCTTGTTTATAAGCCTCTGGTGTTCTTCCACCACTGTATTTCTCACCATCAATAAATACTGCTGGGCTTCCACTTACACTAAGTTTGTCACCAAGAGTTTTATCAGCTCTCATTAACTCAACTGCTTCTTCTTCCTCACACTTCTTTATTGTATTAATATCTAATCCCAATTCCTCTGCTACTGGCTCCCAGCAAGTATCAGCATTTTGGGAGTTGCACGCCTTGTTCATTGCAAGAGCAAACTCAAACCACTCAGCCATGCCCATATACTTTGCAACACATGCTTCTCTAACATTCTGGTTAAGCTCTTGTATGCCATGCATTGAGCACAGATTATCCCCATCAATACAATAATCAGGGCCTCCTCCTCTGTAATTACTATAGATAACATATCTTGGATTAAACTCTGCCTTGTCCTTTAATAACTGGTATACTGGCTCTATGCCTTCTTCTGCCTGATTACCATAAGGACAATAACTCATAACAAAGAAGTCTATCTGAGGCTTATTATCACCAAGCACAACACCAATAGCATCATAATAAACTTTTCTTGATTCATCACTAACAAAATGAGTTGCTCCTGTTACTTCATCTTTTAACTTGTACTTGTCCCCTATCTTTTCAAAAGCTGTTTTTAAATCAGCTCTTTCCTTCCAGTTCTTGGTTTCTTCAACACTTTTATCAAAGATATAAGCAGGCACAATCTCTATGCCATGCTCCTCTACAAGCGCTTTTCCTTCCTCACTATTAACATCCACTGGTCTTGGCTTTGCTCCTAGGAATAATTGCTGGGATGTTTGCACAATCCTTGTGGTATCACATGCTGTTCCTTTGCAATCAGCAGCAGTAAGAATAATATAATCAACTATTACAGGCTCTTCATAAGTGCAATAAACATCTGGCTGGCCAGGATTATTACAAACCCCTATCATGCCTTTTTCTTCTTTGCAATCAGCATCACTTGCACATTCAGGAATACTAGCACAAGCCTCATGCTCTACCTCATTACAAACCGCTCTTTGAAATGACAACGAATCCCTCTGCCCTTGATAAGGCAAATCAT
>DAOWFR010000064.1 GCA_030637925.1 Methanobacteriota archaeon | reverse complement strand
TTTTGCATTCTTATCATTTTTTCTTAAAATAATTCTTGGAGTATGAGCTCTTTTTCCACTTACTTCTTCGTATCTCCTTAAAATCTGAGGTCCGCCTATTAGTTCCTCAACATCTTTCACTCCTTTATCTGTCATAAGATAGGTATGGCCTGCTTCTCCTGCACCACCGGCAGAACCCGAATAAATCTCATTATTAATGATTATGCCTATTCCAACACCTGTTCCAATGATTACACCAATAACATTCTTTCCTCCTTTTGCAGCACCATGCCTTTGTTCTGCTAGGGCAAAGCAGTTAGAATCATTTTCAACACAAACCTTTAAATTAGTCTTTTTTTCTAACTCTTTTTTCAACTCAACTCCAATCATCTTCGTAATAGTTCCTCCCCCATAAACCATTTTTCCATTTACTGCAAATCCAGGAAGACCAATACCAACACCTTTCACTCCTTTTGTTTTTAATCGTTCGATTACTTCAACAATATTAGCAATAATCTTTTTTCTTGGCTTATCAACCTGAGTTGGTCTTTCATAACTCCTAAGAATCCTGCCTTTGTCATCCATTAAGATACCTTCTATCTTGGTTCCTCCTAGGTCAATGCCAATAGCTAAATCCATTTTAATTCAAATCTTTTTATCTGCTTTAAAAATAATTATTTTCTCTTCAACAACCTTAGAAATAGCTGCACTCACATCCTTTAAATAATGATAAGGTGTATAATCCTCTCTTTTATTTAGACTTTTAAGCAGGCTATGAGCATAAGCAACTCTTAGCTCAGTATTAATATTAATTTTATTTATCCCAAGACTTATAGATTTTCTAAAGTCCTTAGCACTAATACCAGAGCCTCCATGCAACACAAGGAATTTGCCTGTTCTTTTTTTAATATCTTTAAGCCTTTCAAAATCAAGCTTTGGCTTATCCTTCCAGATACCATGAGCATTCCCAATACTGATAGCTAAAGAGTCAACACCTGTTAATTCAACAAATTCTTTTGCCTGCTCAGGCTTGGTTAATATATCCTCTGTGAGTACATCCTTTAATCTCTCTTTATGAGTTGTTGAACCTCCTGTTATTCCTCCTAGTTCTCCTTCAATAAAAACATTTTTTGAATGAGCATAATCAGCTGCTCTCTTGGTTTCTCTTACATTATGCCTGAATGAAAGCTTTGAGCCGTCAAAATGAACAGAAGGATAACCAGCATCTATAATCTTTTTTAACTCTTTGAAAGACTTGGTGTGATCAGCGTGCAGGATTACATGAGGATACTTTTTTCTAATAGCATTATAAACAGCCACACTCTCCTCACACCCAAAGAAGTTCCTCTCACCCTCACTAGTAGAAATAATTATGGGTGCTTTAAGTTTCTTAGCAGCAAATATTATTCCTTTAAGAATTTCATTAGTTGAAAAATTAAAAGCTCCAAGAGCAAAACCTTTTTTATCAGCCTTCTTGTAAAGCCTTATTATCTTGCCTCTCATCACACACCCCTTTTTAAACCATATATGTTCTTTTGTTTTAAATGTTTTTGGTTATGGAAAAATATAAATACTTCATTATGATAAGTTTAATATAATACTAAAAACATTTAATATAAGATTATTTGAGGTGAAAGAATGGATATTGCTACTTACTCACAACGTGAAGCAAAGATTCTGGAAAAAAAGATGAAGGAAATCCATCATATCCTTAAATATATACATAAAAGAATTAAGCACGGAGAGCTTAATAAGGATTTAGCTGAAAAAGAGCTTAAAGAAATTGATAAAGCTATGGTCACAGGAAGACTCACAGAAGCACTGCAGCGCGCTAAAAACCTTGCTAATCGCCATCATTAAAAATCCTTTTCTCTAATTTAAGATTTATGTTTATTTGTTTTTATGGTAAGCTTTATAATAAAGAGAAGAATTCCTTCTTCTAATGAAATTCGCTCATCTAGCAGATATTCATATTGGGGCTTGGAGAGACCCTGCTCTTAAGAGTCTTAACTTAGAGGCTTTTAGAAGAGCAATCCATATAATTCTTGAGAAAAAACTTGATTTTGTGCTAATCTCAGGCGATTTATTCAACACTGCAATGCCATCAATAGACCATTTAAAGCAAGCAGTTATCCTGCTAAAAAGGCTTAAGAAGCAGGGCATTAGTGTTTATGCTGTGCCTGGAAGCCATGACTATAGTCCTAGTGGTCGTACAATTCTTGATGTGCTTGAAGAAGCAGAGTTCTTAGGTAATGTTATGAAAGGATATGTGGTTGATAATAAATTAAGATTAAGATTCCGAGTTGATAAGAAGACAGGAGCTAAAATCACAGGCATAAGAGGCAAGAAAGGAAGC
Organism: Methanobacteriota archaeon; assembly: GCA_030637925.1. GTDB lineage: Archaea > Nanobdellota > Nanobdellia > Woesearchaeales > SM23-78 > SM23-78. Next base: position 10,891 of record DAOWFR010000064.1, on the reverse strand, counting down.
CTTGAAAAAAAAGATTATGAAGTATTAGATGTTAAAAGCTTAGAGCAAGAGTCTGGTTTTAAGATTTTCATGTTTCACACAGCTCTTGACGAGCTTAAACCAGAAGAATTAGAAATGATGGACTCAATACCAGCAACAGAACTTCCCAGAGGCTTTGATTATTATGCTGGTGGCCATATTCATGTTGTTAAGCATAAAGATATTACTGATTACAAGAACCTTGTTTATCCAGGTCCTATATTCCCTGCTAATTTTGCAGAATTATGGAAGCTTGGAAGAGGAGGATTCTATGTTTATGATGATGGAAAACTAGAGTTCCAGCCTCTTAATATAAAAAATATTTATAAAATAGAGGTTAATGCAGAGGACAAAACTTCTGAACAAGTTAATCATGAGCTAGAAGCAAGCATACAGAATAAAGAGTTCAACAACACCATTGTTTTAATAAGGGTTTTTGGCAAGCTTAAGAGTGGTAAGCCCAGTGATATTAATTTCAAGAACCTCTTCAAAGAAAGTTATAATAAGTCTGCTTATTTTGTTATGAGAAATACAGCTAAGCTTTCATCACAAGAGTTTGAAGAAGCAGGGATTAGTTCAGGAACAGCAGAGCAGATAGAGGAAGAACTAATCAAAGAGTATGCTGGCAAGGCAAAGACCAGTTTTACAGACAAAGAAGAGGAAATAATAAAGAACCTGATTAAGCTTATGAGCGAAGAAGTAAAAGAAGGAGAAAAAAAGTATGAGTATGATGCAAGGATAAAGAAAGAGGTTGATGAAGTACTAGGTTTCTAGATAAGGAATAACATCTCTTAAATCATTGCTATCAACAACAACATCTGCTTCTCTTTTCAGTTCTTTAGATTCAGCATTAAAAGCAATTGCTCTGCCAACAATCTTAAAGGCTTCAATATCATAATGAGTGTCTCCGATATAAATGACTTCTTTTAAACTAATACCTAGCTTATTACACAAACCCTTAATAATTTTAGATTTTCTATGACTGCCCTCACCCACTGTCCAGTTATATTCTCCACTAATCTTTCTATTCTTAATAACTAGTTCATTAGCAAATATATGGTCAACACCAAAATTATTTTGCACTCTTTTTGAAAGAGCAAGACCACTTCCACTAATAATTGCAGAAACCCACTTCTTTTTTTTAATAATGTCAAACAATTCTTTTATACCTTTCATGTATTTGCGGTTTTTAACTAAATTAAGAAAGGGCTTTGCATCTCTTCCTTTCCATAGTTTAACCACAACCTCTTCTACAAGCTTTTCATAGTCATTAGTAAGATATTTCTTTGTTAGTTCTTTGCCTTTTTCATAGGTTCCAAAAGCCTTGTGAGCATCAATCCAAAAGTCTTTGCCTTGAACCAGAACACCGTCAACATCAAGACAAATTAATTTGTATTTAGACTTCATTTTTTCACAGCCTTTTCAAAAGCACTCACCATTTCATCATCAATGTCAATTAACACTATTTTCTTAAGATTCTTGAATTCTGTGTCCTTGATTGCCTTAACAATAGTCTCTGCTGCTTCTAGCTTGTCAAGACCACCAACACCTGTGCCCATGCCAGGCATTGCAAGGCTCTTAAAACCGCATTCATCTGCTAGTTCAAGAGCAGCCTTAACAGCACATAAAATCTTGTGAGAGTCTGTCCTTTCACCAGGATTATGCATTGTAGGCGCATGAATAACCTTTTCACACACCAAATCACCAGAACAAGTAATAACTGCTTGTCCTATCTGTATAGGAGCCTGCTCAATAGCTTCATCCTCAATGACCTGCCCACCTACTTTTTTAATAACCCCAGCCACTCCCCCTCCCATATAGCCAAAGCTATTGGCAGGATTAATAATAACATTAACTTCAATTGTTGTGATACTGGCTTTTTTTACTTCAATGACTGGTTTCATCCTCATTATAAGGGGAAGAGGAGTGTATTAAAAAATCTTTCTGAAAAACAAAAAACATATAAAAAGAGTCTCATGTCTATTTAACAAATATTAAAAAGAGGTGCTTTATTGGAAAAAGGAGTAATACCGCCTGTTCATTCTGAGGAAAAAAAGGACTTAGAGCAAGAATTCTTAAAAATACAAGAAGAACTACCTGGGTTTAAAGAGCATGAGCTAGAAGAAAAAGATGTTAAGCAAGCCAAGCCAACCCATGAGGAGCTTCCTTTTGAACTGGTTCATAGGATTATCAGAGCAACATGCCTTGTAGCCTTAGTAGTATGGTTTGTGCTAATAGTCTTTCTCAGCATAATAACCCTTTCAAATCCTTTTAACACTCTTGTAGGATTATCACCTGTTTTACTAACAATAATAATAACTTACATACTCGTGGATAAGTATCATTTGGAGTCAGGATTTCTTATGATATTCCCTTTTATCTTCACAGGCATCTTGTTTATGTTAGGGGCAGGTAATCTTCTTAATGGGATTGATTATAAAACTCTGAGCAGTGTGAACATAATCTTTGGCTTATTATTTGTGATGGCGGTAATTGTTCATTATGGTATTCTAAGAAAAAAAATTAAGGTTAAGGAGGTCAAGGAAAAAGAGGAGCAAAAGCTGATAATAAAGCTTGATGATGAAGCAGGTATAAAGAGCTTTGTGAGCAGCATAGAAGATAAATCAAAAGCCATTAATGCTGCTATTGGCAGGGTTTATAGTGTGAGACGAGGAGGAACAGAACCCTTAAGAAAAAAGATAAAAATAGATGCTGCTCATTACAATGAGTTCAATGAGTTAAAGCATGAGAAACCAGAGAAAAGAAATGAACTAGCAATTAACTTATTAAGAAAGATAAAGGAAAGGCTTGAACTTTTACAAAAGCCTGAGAAAGATGTTTTTGACACAGAAGACTTTGCTAGCTTATTAAACCTTGATAGGAATCCCAATGGAAAGGACAAGATTATTGATGTTCTTGTAAAAAATGACAAAGACCCTGTTAAGGCTTATTATGATGGAGCCCTAGAGTTCTGTAATGATGCTATTGAAGAGTTAGAGAAGGAATAAGAGAAAAAATAAGACTTTCCTAAGGTTTAAATCTTAACATTGTTCTTGGAAAAGCCACTACATCCTTAATATTATCTGAGTTGCAAATCCAGGCAACAACCCTTTCAACCCCAAGACCATAACCACTATGAGGCACACTACCATACTTTCTAAGGTCAAAGTACCAGTCATAATCCTCAGGCTTTTCACCCATGCTCTTAAGCATTTCTGTCATATCCTTAACACTTAAGTCCCTTTGGCTTCCACCAATGATTTCTCCATAGCCACCAGGAGCAATCATATCCACACAAAGAGCAACTTTTGGATTGTCTGGGTCTTTTGGCTTGTAAAAAGCCATTATCTCCTTAGGGTAATGGGTTATAATAACTGGCTTGTCAAAGTATTTTCCAAGCAAGTCCTCTTCTATGGTTCTTAAGTCCTTGCCCCAAGGAATCTTTTTTCCTTCTTTCTTCTCAAGGAACTCAAGCACCTCTGTATAAGTCATTCTTGGAAAAGGAACCTTAACCTTTTTCAGCTTGTCAATCTTTGCACCCAGGAATTTTAGTTCTTCCAAGTTATCATCTAACACCTTCTTAACAATATACTCAACACACCTCTCAGCACTGTTAAGCAGCTCTGGCAGCTTGTACCAGGCAGCCTCCATCTCAGCCATCCAGAACTCTGATAAGTGTCGAGATGTCTTTGATTTCTCAGCTCTAAAAGTAGGGGCAATACAAAAAATCTTTTCTAAAGAGAATATCATTGCCTCTGCATACAACTGCCAGCTCTGAGCCAGGTACATCTGCTTATCATAATACTTAACTCCAAATAAGGTGCTGCCTCCTTCGCACTGGATAGGCTGAAGAATAGGCATGGGTGCTTCATAAAAACCTTCTTTGTAATAGAACTCTCTGAAAGCCTTGAGTACAGTGCTCTTAACCTTTGCAATAGCACTAAGTCTTCTCATCCTAAGGCTAAGATGCTTTTTGTCTAAAAGGAATTCAGGACTCTGATGCTTGCTAATAGGAAAGTTATCACTCCAGCCAACAACTGTGAACTCATCAACATCTATCTCAAACCCAGTTGGTGCTCTTTTATCAGGCTTTATAGTTCCTATTATTTCTGTAGAGCACTCTATCTGAATCTTATCAGCCTCTTTGAACTTGTCTTCACCAAACTTTTCCTTTTTAATAACACACTGGATGATATCAGAAACATCCCTTAGCACTATGAACTTGAACTTATTACTACCACGCTCTCTGTAAACCCATCCTCTAATAGCTACCTTGCCAGAGCCTTTTTTCATAGCCTCCTTGATTGATATGAACTTCATAGTAATACACCCTCTTGTCTATTTAATAAGAAATGCTATATAAAATTAACTGATTATTACACAGAAAACTCCTCAATTTTAGGTTTTAATAATTCTAAGTAATCTTTTGTCTTTATCTTTAATGACTTGGTTCTCTCCCCAGCATTAAAAGCCATGAACTCATTCGCAGTAATACTCTTATCAACTAATAAATCAAGCTCAAATATATTTCCAAACGGAGGAACACCACCCAGTTCACAATTTGTTTTTTCCATGATTTCGTCAGAAGTTGCAAATCGTAAACTTTTAATCCCTAATATTTTTTTGAGTTCTTTAGAATTAATCTTTTTAGCAGCACTCAACACACACATAACAAATTTATCATCTGCTTTTAACACAATAGCCTTGGCACCAATCCTTATATCATCGCCACGAGCAGCAGCTGCTTCCTCACTAGTACGAACAGGTTCATGCTCTTTATACTCATAAGAAACATTATTTTCATCTAAGAAAGATTTTAGTTTAGAGAAAGCAGTCATTTTTACGGCAACAACCTATCTGGTGCTCTTGGAAAGAGAACTGTCTTTCTTATATTATCAATTCCCAAAATAACCTGTGTAAGTCTTTCTATTCCTAATGCAAAACCTCCGTGTGGGGGGGCCCCGTATTTAAAGAACTTAGTGAACCATTCAAGCCCTTTAAGGTCCGCTCCTGTTTCTTTTGCTTGACTAATTATTTTCTCATATCTATGTTCTCTTTGCCCTCCTGAGCTTAGTTCAAGTCCTCTGCAGTTAAGGTCCACACTTCTTGCATATGTAGGATCTTCATCAACTCGCATCACATAGAATGGTTTAATTACTGAGGGAAATCTGTTAAAGAAATAAAAATCTGTTTTGTATTTCTTCTTCACATATTCCCAGATTAATTTTTCTGCTTCAGCATCAAGTTCTTCTCCATCCTTTATTTTTTTACCCATGCTTTTTAGAATTTCATATAGTTCTGGGAATCTTAGTTCTGGAAATGGTGTTTCTGGAATTTTTATTTCTACCCCTAATATTTTTAGTTCTTCTTTACATGTATTCTTTGCATTCTTAAGTGCAGAAATAACAACATTTTCTTCTATTCTCATAGTATCTGTTTCATCCTTAAGAAAAGCTAGTTCTACAGCACAGGTTCTGTGCTCACATAGATGTTTGCTTGTATTTGATTTCTCTGCTCTCCAACTAGGTCCAATATCATAAAGCTTTTCAATTCCTCCGAGAATAGTTAGTTGCCTATGGAGTTGAGGGTCCTGCCTTAGGAAAGCTTCTGTGTTATAGTATTTTATTTTGAAAACCTCTGCTCCTGATTCAGAAGAAGCACCCATCAAACAAGGAGTAAATACCTGTGTAAAACCATTTTTGTTAAGCCATTCAATCATTCCATAAGTAAGAGCTGATTGAATCTTAAAAATAGCCTGATTCTCTTGTTTTCTTAAATCAATGCTTCTAAAGTCAAGTCTTTTAGACATATCTATTTTGATTCCTTTTTCACTTACAGTTATGGGCAGGGTTTCTGCCCTTGAAAGCACATCAACATCCTTTATAACAATCTCAACTCCTTTTTTTGCAATCTTGCTCTTTTTTACAATTCCTTTTACAACTACAACACTTTCAATAGATATTTTGGGTATTTTTTTGAAAATTTCTTCAGGAGTCTCTTTTTTGTTAGCTACAAGCTGAATCATTCCTGTATAATCCCTTAAAAGAACAAATTTTACATTACTCAAATCCCTTATCTCATAAACCCATCCCTTAACAAGCACTTCTTTACCATCCATTTCAGGAGTTATTTCATTCACATAACTTCTTTTCATGTCAATCACATCAATATCTTTACTTCACACCCAGCATTGTTCTTAAAGGTCTCTGCATCACTTGCATTGCCGACTATTGAGCCATAATGTATGGGAATTGCTATCTTGCACTTCTTAAATTCTTTGGTTGCTTGTGCTGCTTCTTCTGCGTTCATTGTATAAGTTCCTCCAACTGGCAATAAGGCAATATCTGTTTCTACTTCTTTCATCTCTGGTATTAAATCAGTGTCTCCTGCATGATAAACCCTTACACCATCCATTTCAATAATAAAGCCAACCCATTCATTATCTTTTGGATGGAATTGTTTGTTAATGTTATAAGCAGGCACAGCTGTTATTTTCTCCTCATTAACCTTGATGGTCTTGCCAGGTTCTATAAGGATTATGCCCTTGACTTTGAGGTGATTTAGTTTGCTCTGAGCATCAGCCACGGTTATTATTAAGGTATTTTCATCAATTATCTTTTCAACATCCTTTGGACTGCAATGGTCATAATGCGAGTGTGTTATTAACACAATATCTGCTTTTTCAAGGTGATGGTCTGCTATCCCAAAAGGGTCTATGTAAATTGTTTTCCTGTTCTTAATCCTTACAGAGGCATGACGCAATAGTTCTATTTCTAAACCCAGGATTTTCATGTTCCCACCCTTTATTTTCTTTGTTAAACCAGTATTCTTATTTAAAGTTAATGCTAAGTTTGTATGTTAATAAAAACTTTTATATATGCTCTTATTCAATAATCTTTTCAACCTTATTAAAGAGGTAGGGTGGTTTTTTAGATGAACAAGATTTTAAGAGTGGTATTCTTATTATTCTGCTTAATCCTTGTAGTGGTTTTTTTTGTAAGAGCTGTTAATGGCATAATCTTCTATAAATCAACTTATCTTCCAGAAGACCCTGGTTATGGTGAAGCTAATATAACTATAATAAATGTTCAGAGTTACCCTTCTATTGGTGGTAATTGGACTGTTAGATTTAATACTACTGGAACAGCTAATTTAACTATAACAGTTGTTGATGGAACTACTTGGAACAATGCAAATGAAGATTACCAACTGAAATTCTTAGAACTAAGATGTGGGAATACTACTCTAAATTACACATGGATAAACAACTCAGTGTTCATTAAAGATTATGAGTGTAATGAAACAGGTTCTGAGACGAGCAAAGTCATAAGACCAGGCGAGCACACCTTAGAATTCACATTCGGAGAAGACAAGGATTATGCTTTTAACACATTCACATTACTAGGAGAAGCAGGAAGTGTGAACATCTCTGACGGGACCTGGCAACTTGTATCATTTAATAATGTCTATTCAACATCACCAGTAGTGATAGCAACTATTACTACATTAAACGAGCCCTCTACTTATGATGAATCACCAATCATACCAACAATTAATATGGTGAACGAGACTCATTTCAACATCACTCTTTGCATAGATAATGGAACAGCAGCATGTACTGCAGTAACAGCAGAGGAAGAAGTTCATTACTTTGTATTTGACATGCAATATAATGATACTTATGGCTGGATTAAGTTCGGCAGGAGAACAGGGGTGACAACTGCTGGAGCAGACACAGCAGTAACTTTCAATACTATGGATGGAACACCTAAAGTATTTGCCACAGCCCAAACTTATAGTCAGGAAGGTAACTTAAGTATGCTACTATGGGTTGATGATATGACCACGACAAGTGTGAATCTTCAGGGTTGTGTCCATCTTGGCATTGCTGATGCTTGTACAGCTGGACCAACAGAAACAGTTGGTTGGGTGGCACTGGACCCAACAAATCAAAACATAACAGACTTACAAACAGGCACAGAAGAAAATACTGGTTCAGGAATGTGGAATTCTATTAGTTTTAGTCCAAGTTTTACTGAACCAAGAATAATGGTAACTAATAACGAGGATGATGGAGCCCAAGACCCAAAAACACCAATGGCAGTAAATGTCACGACAAGCGGAGCAGAAATAAGATTCTGCGAACAAGATTATGAAGACTACTGTGATGGTCACAACACCAACACATTGGCATGGTTTGCAGTGGAAGACGGGGACATATATATTGGCACCGCGCCAGTTAGTTCTGTTCTTCAATGCACCTTTATTCAGAACACTACTTGTCCTTTAGGAACAGCCAGACTTATAGGAGCTGAGAATGATACAGAAGGATATAATAATGCCCATGCCCAAAATAATAGTTTTGAAACTTATAATTATTCCTTATGCTGTAATCATACTAATGCTAGTATTAATATCACCAGTGGCTGCCCAGGCAATGCAACTGTTATAAATTTAAATTCTTCTTCTAATTCCCATGTAGAGATAGGAACCAACAGTAATTATTTTATTCCTATTTGTCTGAGCAGTGATTGGAAATATGTGATTTGTACTTTTCCTACTGGTAGTTGTCCTTCTAATTATACATGTGTGCTTAGCATGGCAGGTAGTGAAGGCACGAATAGTTCCAATGCTCATGTAGCAAACTGCTCAGAATATAATCAAAAGGTTTGTTGCAAGCTAGAAAACAAGGCTCCTACAAAACCAATTTTATATTATCCTGCTGATGGGAACTATAGTGTTTTTGAGAGAAAGCCTAATTTTAACTGGAGTATATCTACAGATCCTGATGGGGACAATGTTGATTACACTCTGAATATTACTTGTGAAAGTTGCTCTGCTATTTGTGAAGTGCATCTTAGTAGCATCTCAACCACAAACTATACTGTAAGCAATGCTCTGTGTGTTGATACTCATTATAACTGGACTGTTAGTGCATGTGATGACTATGATTTGTGTAATACCTCTGTTATTTTTGATTTCAACATCACAAGTCAAGCCATACTTGAACTAATTATTAATACGACTGATTTCGGAGAAATGGCTAATAATGAGAATAATGATACAACAGATGACAGCCCTACACCTCTTGTTGCTAGGAATATTGGTAATGTCTTGCTTAATGTAACTATTAATGCAACTGCCCTCTTTGATAGTGTGGCTATGAACACAGTGTATTACCAGTTCAAAGCTGATGAGAATGAAACAGATAGCTATGATGGTGATTGCTCTCAGAATGCTACTTTTGCAAACATGAGTACTTCACCAAAAAACATATTTTGCAACTTGTCATATGAAGATGTTAACGATGAAGGAGAAATAGAGTTGAACATAACTATTCCGTCTAATGAGGGAGGTGGTGCTAAGAGTAGCACTATGAAAGTTAGTCCCTTTTCAACAGAATAAAGAGGTTGATTTCAAGATGAGAATAATGAACAAGTCAAGAGGAATGTGTTTATTAATTGCTTTCTTTTTACTAAGCACTGTATTAGTCCATGGCTTAGGTGTTAGCCCTGGAAAGAAAACAATAAATTTTCAACCCAATACTAGTATAGAGTTAGAGTTTAATATAATAAATTCAGAGAAAAACACTTTTGAAGCAAGTCTGAGTGCTTCTGGTGATTTTGCAGATATAATCTTTTTTGAGAATCAGACTGTAATGGTCCACTCTGATAACTACAGAACTCCTTTTAAGGTACTTTTAAGGTTTCCTTCTGAGATGGAGCCTGGTATTCATAGAGGCAGAATAGAAGTAAACCCAATATTACCAGGGCCTGCTGATAAAATGTTTGTTGCTTATATTGCTCCGCAGATACCTATATCTGTAAGAGTACCTTATCCCTTTAAGTATGCTGACGTATCTTTAGTAGTGTTAAGGGTTGATGAGGGCACTCCTGTGCCTATCTTTGTTGAGTTTGATAATATGGGCTCAGAAGACATCTTAAGGGCAGGAGCAGAAATAGAGCTTTATGACCCTGATGAAGAACTTATAACAAGTATAAGCACTCCTGAGATTAGTGTTAATAAGCAGGCTTTAGGCAAAACCAGGGCTCAGCCAAGCCCAATTCTAAGAAGAGGCCTGTATCGTGCTGTTGTAAAAGCTTATTATGATGAGTTTGATAAGACAATAGAAACCAACTTTACCATTGGAGAACCGCTTGTGCGAATAAAAGAGTTGATAACTAGAGAGCTGACTCAGGATGAGGTTAACAAAGTCTTATTTAAGGCTTATAATGAGTGGAACACAGAGCTTCTTATTAATGGTTTTTTAGAGATAAATCAGAGGCAAAGTGAGATGCCTGTTTTCAAGCTTGACAAGAATGAAGAAAAAGAAGTAACAGGTTTCTTTGATACAACAGGGCTTGTGCCTGGTAATTATAATATGAGCATTACCTTAATATATGCTGATCAGGTCAGAACACACACCTTCTCAGTTACTATTACTAAGAAAATAGGTGTACTACCTGAGAAGCTACGCAAACTCTGGCCTGTACTAGTAATCCTAGGTGTTATAATAATCATAATACTAATTTTCCTTGTTTTCTTAATAATAAAAAAGAGAAAACTACATAGAGAACGAAACCTTTAAATAGGTACTCTTCCAGAGTAAAGAGCATGGTAGTGTCACCAGAACCATCGGTTTTCAGAGGGACCCTTGAGTTTTTTGGTAAGCTGGGAGTATATGATGTTATTCTTCCTTTCTTACTAGTCTTCACCATAGTATATGCTATTTTTGAGAAAACCAAGATTTTTGGAATAGAAAAGGTTGAGGGAAAAGAAACAACCAGGAAGAATCTTAATGCCATGACTGCTTTTGTAGTGGCTTTTTTTGTGGTAGCATCAACCAGATTAGTGGCTCTTATTAATCAAGTCC
>DAOWFR010000051.1 GCA_030637925.1 Methanobacteriota archaeon | reverse complement strand
TTTTAGGATTAGTGGCAAAGTAGTGCTTGCTTCTGCAATCCTTTTAAAAATAAAATCTAACAAGCTATTAGAAGATGATATTAATGCATTTGACAGCCTAATATCCTCAATTGATGACCCTGGAGAACTGCTTGATGAACTACCCTTGGATTATCCTGGGGAAGAGAGCAAGGAAAGAGAAAGACCTAAACTTGTTCCAAGAACACCCCAGCCAAGAAAAAGAAAAGTGTCTGTCTATGATCTTGTACAAGCACTTGAAAAAGCTTTTGAAGTTGAGAGTAGAAGACCAATATATGTTGAACCAAAGATAAAACTAAAAGCTCCTGAAAATGTTGTTGATATAACAGAGGTAATAAAGGATGTTTATCAAAAAGTAGAGGATTACTATGAGAAGAATGGAAAAACACAAAGGCTCACATTTAGCCAGTTAATACCCTCAGACTCAAAAGAAGACAAGGTATTTACATTTATACCATTACTACATCTTGAGAACCAGCAAAGAGTAGACATGGACCAAAAGATACACTTTGGAGAGATAGAAATAGAATTACTAAGGAATGCTGGTGTTGAGATTCCTCCTGAAGAACTTAAACCAGCAGAATAATAAACCTTTTAAAACCCTGACTGCTTCTATGCTTGTAAAGATGACTGAAAAGAATGATAGTAAAGAAGAGGAGAAGCAGCAGAAGTACTTACAGCTTCAGATGCTTGACCAGCAGATAAAGCAGGTGCAGCAATACTTGCAGACCTTTGACCAGCAACTAGTAGAGATAAGGAATGTTATTAGCTCTTTGAAAGAGTTATCAAAGCTTAAGAAAGGAGACCAGATACTTGCTCCTCTTGCTAGTGGAATATTTGTTAAGGCAAAGCTTGAGAATAATAATGAAGTAAGGGTTAATGTAGGCACTAACATAGTTGTTACCAAGAACATTGAAGATGCTGTTAAGATGCTACAAGAACAAGAAGCAGAGATTACACAGTACAGAAGTGATACACTTGTAAAGTTTGATGAGTTAATAAAACAAGCAGAAGCATTGCAAAGCTAATGAAAAAAGAGGTTATATCATGTTCAAGTTCCTTAAAGAGAAATTAAAGAAAGCTGTTTCTAGATTTTCAAGAAAAGTAGAGGAAGAAGCAGAGATTAAAGAAGAGATAAGAGAAGAGAAAGTTGAGGAAGTAAAAGAAGAGGTTAAGGAAGAAAAGATTGAAGAAGAGAAAGTTCTAGAGGAAGAAGTTGAGGAAGAGATTAAAAAAGAAGAAGAAAAACCAGTTGAAGAAGTTCTAGAAGAAGAAATAAAAGAAGCAGAAAAAGAGCTTGAAGAAGAAAAAGTTCTAGAAGAAGAAATTAAAGAAGAAAAGCCCGAAGTCAAAAAAGAAGGACCAATTAAAGAAATTAAAAAAGAACCTTTAGTGGCCGCAGGCGCTGAAGAAAAACCAAAGAAATCATTCTTTAAAAGATTGTTTGGCAAGAAAGAAAAAAAAGAAGAGAAAGTAGAAGAAGTAAAAAAAGAAGTTAAACCTGAAGTAAAAGAAGAAATAAAAAAAGAACTTGAATTAGCCCCAGTAGCTGAAGTCCCAGAGAAAAAAGGTTTATTCAAGAGAATAAAAGAGACCTTTACCACTATTAAACTATCTGAGGATAAGTTTGAAAAACTGTTCTGGGAACTAGAAGTAGTCTTATTAGAGAGTAATGTTGCTGTTGAGGTTATTGACAAGATAAAAACAGACTTAAAAGCAGAATTAACCACAGGCAAGGTTAGTAGAAAAGGAGTTTATGACTTAATAGAAGACTCATTAAGAGAATCTGTTGAGAGCTTATTCATGGACCAACACTTCAACTTATTAGAAGAGATAAAAAAGAAAAAGGAAAAGCCTTATGTTATTGCATTCATAGGTGTTAATGGCAGTGGAAAAACAACTACCATGGCAAAACTAGCTCATATGCTTCTTCAAAACAAGTTATCAGTTGTGTTTGCAGCCAGTGATACTTTTAGAGCAGCAGCCATCCAGCAATTACAAGAACATGCTGATAAGCTAGGAGTAAAGATGATAAAGCATGGCTATGAGTCAGACCCAGCAGCAGTTGCTTTTGACGCTGTAAAGCATGCCAAAGCCAAAAACATAGATGTAGTTATGATAGACACCGCAGGCAGACTACACTCAAATGATAATTTAATGAATGAATTAAAAAAACTTGTAAGAGTGAATGAACCAGACCTAAAGGTTTTTGTTGGTGAGAGCATAACAGGAAACGATTGTATAGAACAAGCTAAATTATTTAATGAAGCAGTAGGCATTGATGTAATAATCCTGGCAAAAGCAGATGTTGATGAGAAAGGAGGAGCAGCAGTAAGTGTTAGTTATGTCACAAAGAAACCAATCATATATCTAGGTACTGGACAGAAATACGATGATTTAACAGAATTTAAGCCAGAGATAATAATAAAGAATATTGGGTTGTGATTCTAACAGGTTTTGTATTTAATCTATTATTTTTGCTCCTAGTTTTTCAATCCAGCGTATTTTAAATAGCAGAATAACTAATTCCATTTCCACCTTAGCCCATAATCTATTTATTTCTAATGTTCTCAATATTCTCTCTTCAAAGCTTTTAACCTCTAGAATATGTTTTATGTTATGGCAATCATACTTCTTGTTAATTATTTTCTTTGCAACATCCTCTCCAGACTTAATAGCAAAATAAATTCCTTCTCCTGTTAACCCGGATGCAAGTCCTGCCGCATCACCTATTAAAAATTTATTTCCAAAATCATGCCCCTTGTAGTCATAGTTTATCATAGCTACTTGGAGCTTAGATTTATTAATATCAAACTTTTTTTACACCATTCATCAAAATTTTTTCTTATGTCAAAGATTTTTAGATTAAGGACTGGTCTGTGGGATTCTCTTTTAAAATGGCCACCACTTCCTACCGAACTAAAATTTTTGTGCGGGAATACCCATAAATCAAATGGTCCAAATTTATCTGGATCAAAAAAGATTTCAAGGTCTTTGAATTTTTTTAGGGTAATATATTGAAATGTTTCTAAAAATGTGTCAGTACCTAAATTCAAGTATTTTCTTACCAGTGAATTTGAACCATCAGCTCCAACAAGGTACTTGTATTTAACTTTATCCTTATCATTAATAGTTGCTGTGTTATCATTAATTTCTGTAACTTTAGAATTAATCCTTACCTCAGCACCTTGTTTCTTTGCTTTATCAGCCATCCATTTTCCTAAATCTTCTCTGTTAATCGTAGCAAGAAAAGGTTTATCCAGTTTTATCTCAGTATCCTGGTGAGGTGTATGAACAAGTACTTTATTGAATTTCTTTTGTATTATACTATCTGGTATGCCTAATTCCAAATCTTTTAAGGTAATTCCTCCGGCACATACTTTATCACCGATAATCTTGTTTTTTTCAAGAACAAGAACCTTCTTATCATTTTGAGCTAAAATTTCAGCACATTTCAGACCAGCAGGGCCTGCACCAACAATGATTACATCATACATAACTTAAAAATAGATTAAGGGTTTAATAAATCTTTTGAATAAATTACGCTATATCTTCTGAAAAACCCCAACTGCGTGATGACAGGGTGTTTTCTCCCAGCTACAGATATCCATGCAACAACCTAGGTGAACATTACCACCATGATGCCTGCACATAACTATAGAATCAGTTCCTTGAGTGAAATCAACACCGCAGATTTTGCATTTGGTCATTAGGCACTCGCCTTTATGATTTTAAATAGGAGTCTGGGAGAGCCCATGTCTTTTCTTGCACCAAACCAAGCTTGCAACGGTGATTACAGATTGGTATTAGAACACTGAAAAAACATCCATGCTCTCCCACCCTCCAATAACAGATAAGATGTTATAGTTTTTAAAGTTTGCTATAAAAAAGCACTTTCAAGTTCTGTAATTTGTTCAGGCTCATGAGCTTTTCT
>DAOWFR010000039.1 GCA_030637925.1 Methanobacteriota archaeon | reverse complement strand
TGGAGACCTGCTTATTCCAATCACTTCTGCAGGTGTGTTCTCCAAAACATAATTAATAAAATGGCTTCCTGTAAAAGAGTTGCTTCCAAGAACTGCAACTTTTTTAATTTTCATATTATAACTCCATTAGCTATTTTAAGCTAATCTTTTTCATTTGATTAAGGTTATAATAAAGTGGGTTATTTAACCCATCAACAATCAAACCCTCATTATAAGCATCAATAAGAGTTCTTATGGCTTCTTGTAAATCAAATTTGCATTTAAAACCAAGCACTTTTTTCATCTTGTCAGCATTCACATGATATGACCTACGGTCCTGAGTGGGAGTTACTTCAAACTCAATTGATTCATCACCTATAACCTTCTTGACCAGTTCTGCAAGCTCCCTGATTTTGATATTCTGGTATGCAACATTAAAAGCCTGCTTATGGATTTTTTCTCCAGGCGCTTCAAGCAAGAACTCATAAAACCTGACCATGTCCTTCATGTTAAGAGCAGGTCTCATCTGTTCTCCTCCAAAAATCTTAATCTTCTTGTTAACTAGAGCATTAATTGTCAAAATATTAACTGATAAATCTAACCTTAATCTTGGGGCATAACCACAAATCGTTGCAGGCCTTACAAAAACATATTTAACATCACCCATGTCAGTATTTTGCAAAAGATTCTCGCATCCTATCTTGTATTTGGCATAATCTGTAATGGGTTCAGCTTCTATATCCTCTGTTACATCAACATCTACTGGCTTAACACCATACTGGCTTGTAGAACTTGCCACAATCAGTCTTTTGATTGCTCCTTGCTTGCAAGCATCAATAACATTCTTAAAAGCATCAAAATTAATAGACTTACCTAACTTAGGGTTTAAATCAAAGCTAGGGTCATTAGAAATACAGGCAAGGTGGATAAGAGCGTCTGAGGCTTTGGCAGCCTCTATAAGTTTTTCTCTGTCCCTTATATCAGCTTTTATCTGTGTCAGGTTGGGATGAGGCTTGAATTTGTAATCATAGATGTATAAATCATATACAACCACCTCATATCCTTTTTCAAGAAGTCTAGGTACAAGGGCACTCCCAACATAGCCTGCACCTCCTGTTATAAATACCTTTTTAAATTTCATTTAAATCCTCTCTACATGGGTCTAAATTTAAAATATTTTGTCAATATATGATTAACACCAGAAATTCCATAATATTTATAAAGTTTTACTAAGTTAGGCAGTGAGATAATAAAAATTTTATGATAGAAAAAATGGATGGAAAAAAATTAATTTCCCTTTTAAATGATCTTTTATACATCAGATTAGTTGAAGAAAGAATAGCAGAATTATATCCTGAACAAGAAATACGCTGTCCGGTTCATCTTTCTATAGGACAGGAAGCCATAGCTGTGGGTGTTTGCAAAAATCTTAAAAAGGATGATTTGGTTTTTAGCAATCACCGTTGTCATGCACATTATCTTGCAAAGGAAGGAAGTTTAAAGAAATTCTTTGCTGAAATGTATGGAAAAAGCACAGGTTGTTCTAAAGGAAAAGGCGGGTCTATGCACATAATTGATTTGACTGTAAATTTTATGGGTTCAGTACCTGTTGTTGCAGCCACCATACCTATCGCAGTTGGAGCAGCTTTTACATTGTCAAAAAAAGAATCAAAAAACATTTCTGTTGTTTTTATGGGAGACGCTGCTATTGAAGAAGGTGTATTTCATGAAAGCATAAATTTTGCAAAATTAAAGAATTTGCCAGTGTTGTTTGTATGTGAGAATAACCTTTATTCAGTATACACCCCTATACACCTTCGCCAGCCAAAAAGAAAAATTGTTGATGTTGTTAAAGCACAGGGATTAGAATGCTATTCTGTTGATGGTAATGATGTGTCAGCTGTTCATGATGTTTCCAAGAAAGCAATTGATAGAATAAGAAAAGGTAAAGGTCCTGCTTTCATTGAGGCATGTACATATCGTTGGAGAGAGCACTGTGGTGTTAACTATGATGATCATCTGGGTTATAGATGTAAAGATGAAATCCTCAAATGGAAATCCAAGGATCCTATTAAAAGATTAAAAGAGAATATGATGAGCAAACATATGATTACACAAAGAGAAATTAAAGAAATTGAAGAGAAAATTAAGAAGGATATTGACGAAGCAGTAAAATTTGCCAAATCAAGTCCATTTCCAGATAAGAGTGACCTCCATAAGCATATATATGATTAATGAATGAAACAAGTGTAACAAGAGTGTATGTAAGAATGAGTGCAAAAAAAGGTAAAAAAAGAAAACTGAAATTCTTTGAAGCAATCAGAGAAGCAATAGACCAAAGCATGGAAAAAGATGATTCTGTGTTTATTATTGGAGAGGGAGTTCCTGATCCAAAAGGCATATTTGGCACAACACTAGGGTTGCAAAAGAAATATGGAGATAAAAGAGTTATGGACATGCCTTTGTCTGAGAATGCTTTGACAGGGGTGTGTATTGGTGCAGCAATTACTGGTCTGCGGCCTATTCTAACGCATCAAAGAATAGATTTCTCTTTACTATCAATAGACCAGATAATAAACAATGCTGCAAAATGGCATTATATTTTTGGAGGACAGTTAAAAGTTCCTATGGTAATTAGAATTGTAATTGGGAGAGGCTGGGGTCAGGGAGCTCAACATTCGCAAAATCTCCAGGCATTATTTGCACATGTTCCTGGACTAAAAGTGGTTATGCCAACCACAGCATATGATGCAAAGGGACTGCTAATCTCTAGCATAAAAGATAATAATCCTGTAATCTTTATTGAACATAGATGGTTACATAATATCTCTGATTATGTTCCAGAGGATTACTACTCTGTGCCTATTGGGAAAGGAAAAATTATCAGCAAAGGAAAAGATATAACCATTGCTGCAACCTCATACATGAATGTTGAAGCGATTAAAGCTGCAGATTATCTCAAAAAAAAGAAGATTTCAGTAGAAGTAATTGATATCCGCACTCTAAAACCTCTTGATGATGAAGTAATAATAAAATCTGTTAAAAAAACAGGCAGGTTATTAGTGCTTGACTCTGGTTATTACACTGGAGGGTTTGCTGGTGAGATTATTGCAAGGGTAAGTGAAAAGGCTTATAAACATCTAAAATCAGCTCCTCAAAGAATCACTTTACCAGACCTTCCAACCCCTACAAGTCCAGGGCTTACTAAATATTATTATCCTGGGTATTCTGACATAGTAAAAAAGGTATTAAGCATGTTAGGAAAGCAAGATGTTAAAGTGTCATTCAAAGAAGAATCAGTACCTTTAGACAAGCCTGATAACTCATTCACAGGGCCATTTTGATCTCTTAATCCCACTTAACCTTCCATACAATTACTCTCTGGCCATTAACAGTGTTCATGTCACTGAACTTCTCAAAATGAGTTGTGTATCTGCCATCAAGGTAGAAAAGTTTTGTGAATAATGACTCTGAGAGTAAAGGGTCTGTTATAAGGGACCTATTATTTTCCATATCAATCAGCACATCATATGGGAAGGTTATATTATCCATTTCAACCCTTTCAATACCATCTTCTTTGAAAAGCACAAATGATGAAGGAATTGCTTCTCCACTTCCAAGCCTATAGCCTGAAGTAGCATCATATGAACCTATGATAAGAGTGGAATTCTCATAATTATTAAGATCTAATACTGCACTTTCAATAATCGTTCTTGCCCTGTTATTTTGGTTTATCTGCCTATTAATATCACATACCATAAGACCAGGGCTTGTAATATTTGTAATATTATCTCTTTCCTCTGTAGTTATCCTGCAGCCAGACCATCTCCCTGTGAAATAGTTTGGCCAAGGAGCAATCCATGCATTCCCTTCTGCTTCTGTTGTTAAGGCCTGGACTTGGTAATAGTAATCAGTAGCCTCATCCTCTGTTAAACCAAGTTCTTCCATAAGTACTGGAATGGCTTTTTCTGCTTTTTTACCTTTTGAGTTAATGTAAACAAAGGCCCTCTCAAAGTCCCAGCTTCCAAAGTGACCCCACACTCCTGCCTTGCCCACCATGTCCTCGCTTGTTATAAGGAAGTTCTCTGGAGGCTCACAAAAAGAATAGCCAAGGGTTTTTTCTATTGCATCCTGGCTTATGCCTGCATCTTCAAGAGTCTGTCTTGCCTCTTGCTCTGATTGCATGATTATTGTTTTAGTAAGATTCACTGAGAGCAGAATATCATTAGTATCATTCAACAAAACAAGATATGCTTGTTTGCTTCCGCAGTCAAGCATTCTAAGAGTGTTCACTGCTTTTTCCTCATCATCTGATATAAGGATTGTTCCCATCCAGTGGGCCAAGAAATAATCCTGGCCTGAACCATCAACAGTTACTGGTCTGTCAGCAACATATTTAAACCAGTGGCCAAAATCCCACCAAGAATTAATGATTGCATTCTCACTAGAATTATCTTTTATCCCTGTAAGGGTTTCCCACCAAGCATCATTCATGCTTGGAACCTCGCGAAGTGCAGTAGAATCAGCTGCTTTGATAGGGTTTATTAAGAACAAGCATAAAAGAATTATAAGTCCTATGCCTACAAAAAGTTTTTTTATCTTGAACTCTTCACTAATGATTCTTGTTAGCATTCTGTGAACAAGACCAAGACTTATGCCCATTGCAATGCCAAAAGCAGGAACCAAAAGAAGTACGAATCTTGTTCCTTTGGTACTGGCATATATTGAGCCAATAAACCACAACATTAATAGAATTGCATATTTGATATCTATCTTTCTATCGTCTTTAAGCAACAATACAAAACCAATAAGTATTGGAATTGACAATAAAAAGAGATAGGTAATGGGTTTTAATCCAAGCAAAGATTTAGATAATAATATCATAAGGAATATGAAGGATATCCCAAGATAAGCATAATCCTTTTTCTTAAGCTCATCAACCTTTATAAGGCTGAGAACCAGGCCTAGAGTAGCAAGAAAGAATAATAACTTTCCACCAATCTGGCTAATTGCTCCAGGAATAGATATAGGGTTAAGCTCTGCAACTGTTGTCTGAATATTAGGCCAGTAATCATCATGAGCAGCAACTTTCAGCTTGGTTTTAAGTATTGGCCCTATAATCGCGGTTTTAATACTACCCCCACTTAAGAGAGGCACAAATATTGCTGAACACACAAAGAGTATTACTAGAACAATAAGTGCTCCTCTAAGATTCTTGTTTGATAATATTTTCTTAATTGAAATCTTGTTGATTACTGATCTTACCAAGATATATCCCATGTATATTATTAACAAGCCTAATAATAAGTCAAATATATACCACCAACCAGACCAAGCAAAGCTAAAAACACCAACAAAAAAACCAGCAAGACCTACTAGAACAATCTTTTTTATAAGGTTCTTTGTTTCAAATCCCTCAATAAAAAGCCATGTTACTAAAAGAGCAAAGAACACAACATAAGCGTCTGTGTCACTAAAGCCGCCCGCTGTTCTTCCCAGGAATACTGGATGAATTGCAACAATCATGCCTGCTATAAAGCCCCCAAATAAGCCTGCTCTTCTGCGAGCTATGAAAAAAGCAGGTATCACACATAATGCTGAGATTATAACTGGGATAAAAAAGAAAACCTTAATCAAAGGAACCTTTGGGTTGAACAAGCTTACAAGCTTGTAAACATAATAACTGAAATAAGTGTGAAAATCACCTTGCATAGTAATTCCTATAGGTGCTAACCTATGATTATTCCAAGGTCCACCATCTTTAAGCTCATCATATAAGTGACCTTTTTCAACAAGATTATTCACCTGCCTAAGATACATATAAGGATCAATAGCCAAAAGATAAGTCTGGCCATCATCATTCTGAAGCCTGGTCTTAAAATAATCAGAAGTAGCCTTTACTTGCTGTTCTATCTGTGCTCCCTGCTCTTTAAAGACTATCTCTAACTGCTGGTTGATTAGCTGGTTTTTATTAGCATCTGGCAGGTTAGGGTATTGCTGGTTAATCTGAGCAGCTATGTTGTTTCGGATAGAATTATACGCAGAATTCCTGGCCCAATCATCAGTTACAGGAAGAAAAGCTGGGTAAGCTCTGAAATAAACACTAAAGAAAATGCCTATAATAATTAGGAGAATAATTAAGACGTAAGTGTTGAAGAGTTTCTTGTTAGAAAAAAAATTCTTAATTTTTTTGAAATCAAGCTTTATTTCTTGTTCATCATCGCTGTTTGTACTAATCTTATGTTTATGTTTGCTACTCTCCTCTGCCAAAAAATCACCCTTCCCAAAATTTTTATTTATTAATTAGCAAAAGGTAGAGGTGAGGGTTTAAATAGTTTTCGCACCCTCTCAGATAAACAAAAAATATAAAAACGTATGTAAAGAACTAAAACAAAAATGATCCTAATAGTTATTCTCGGAGTGTTGATACCTATATTTTTTGGTTATGGTATCAGCCTTTTTTTCTTTAAGGATATTGATTTTTATGAAAAAGTCATTATTTCCGTAACTATGGGTTTTGGAATCCTGTTCTATATTATCTTTGTTCTTAATCAAGTGTTTAAAATTAAGTTTGATTTTGTAATGAGTCTTGTTCTGTTAATAACACTCCTTATTCTTGGAGTTATTTTTGTAATGGTGAATAGAAAAAGAATAAAAAAAATAAAGAAAGAAGAAAAGAAAAAAAAGATAAAAAATTGGAAGGAAAACCTCTTTATAAAAATAATCATCTTGATTTTTATACTGATTATCCTATATAAATCTGCATTCTTTCCGATAGTAAGCAGTGATGCTCGTGGTCTTCACGCTCCAATAATCAAAGAAACCTTTGAGACAGGATATTTACCTACAGATGTTGGCCCTCACATGACTGAGAAGTCAAGAGCTTATCCAGCATTCTTATCAATTTTTGGAGCTTGGATGAATATATTAAACCAAGAATTTAATGATATCTTCATTAGATTAATACCCCTCCTCTTTGGGATTCTGATTTTAATG
>DAOWFR010000026.1 GCA_030637925.1 Methanobacteriota archaeon | reverse complement strand
GACTGCACAGTCTTTTTTGGTGCTGCTGGTGCTCTTGTGCCTGGAGGCATGAAGAACATATTGATAGATATGCTTAATACTAATAGAATAAAAGTTTTTGTAACAACAGGAGCAATGCTTACTCATGACTTAATAGAAGCTCTTGGTTACTCTCATTACCAAGGCAGTGCAAAAATAGATGATGCTCTTTTAAAAAAGAAAGGTATTGATAGAATGTATGATTGTTTTATGCATAATGAAGTGTATGAAGGCTTAGAGGATTTTTTTGCAAAAAATTTTGATAAATTGTTTAATAAGAAGATGAGTATTAAAGAATTCTTATACAAACTAGGAAGTCTTGTTCCAAAGAACAAGCCATCTATTTTAAGAACTTGCTATGAAAAAAAGATTAATCTGTTTTGCCCTGCTATTGCTGATTCAGGCATTGGGTTAATGATTTGGGGGCATCTTGCAAAGAACAAAAAAGTTGATGTACAAGTTTTTGATGACTTAAAAGATATCCTTAACATTTCTTGGGATGCTAAAAAGTCAGGATTCATCTATCTTGGAGGAGGTGTTCCTAAGAATTATATACAGCAAGCATTGCAGTTCAGCAAAGCAGCCAACTATGGAGTACAGGTAACCATGGACAGGCCTGAGCCTGGTGGTAGTAGTGGTGCAGAATTAAGAGAAGGTATTAGCTGGGGCAAGCTTAATGAGAAAGCAAGGTTTACTGATGTTATATGTGATGTGACAATTGCTTTACCTTTGATTTGGGGTGCTGTTAAGAGTAGGTTGACTAAAAAATGAGCAAAATATACCATATTAAGGGTGTAGATTCAAACCAGTACGAACAAATCCTAGAAAAAGAACTAAAAGATAAGTTCAAGAGGGGCATGGTTGTTGCTGTTAAGCTTCACATGGGAGAGGATAAAGGAATGTTTAACCTAGAACTCGCGAAGCGAGCAATTAATGTTTTAAATAAACTTGGTTGCAAGCCTTTTCTTTTTGACACACCTGTGAAATACCTAAGCCCAAGGCACACCAAAGAAGGCTATGAAAAACTAGCTGTTAAGCATGGCTTTACAAAGGAAAAGATTGGCTGCCCTGTTATTATATCTAATGATTATGTTGTTGTTAAGACAGAACATATGAGTGTTGAGGTTTCAAAAGACCTTGCAGAGTCAGATGCATTCTTAGTTTTATCTCATTTAAAAGGACACCCTGCGAGCGGTATGGGTGCTGCTATTAAGAATCTGGCTATGGGTTGTGTATCTATTAAATCAAAAAATGACCTGCACTCTCTTGGACTACCAGAAGTAAGTGATGCTTGCACTGCTTGCGGTACTTGCGCAGAGGTGTGTTTTTTCAATGCTATTGATATAAAAGACAGAGCAAGGATTAATGCAGAGATGTGTGGGGGGTGCAGTAATTGTTTCTATAACTGCCCTAATAATGCAATAACTGCTGAGGTAAGTTTTGACACTTTAATGGCAGAAGCTGCTAGTGCTGTTCTAAAAACTCTTGATAATAAGCCTGTGTTTTATGTTAATGATGTTAGAAGCATTACAAAGAATTGTGACTGTTTTAGTAATCCTGGTGAGATAATAGCAAAAGATGTTGGTGTTCTTCTAGGAGATGATATTGTTGCAATTGAGAAAGCAAGTGTTGACCTGATTAATGAACAGGAAAAAAAGAATGTTTTTAAAGAAGTACATCATCATGACCCTTACCTTCAGATAAAAGAAGCAAGAAAGATAGGGTTGGGTAAGGAAGATTATGACTTAACTAGAGGTGTAGGAAAATGAATAATAAAATTAAATCATTATTAGAATCAAGCAAGCAAGTAATTCTTGACTGTTGCTTGGAGAATGGTGCTATTGTAGCTGCTAACTCTGATAAAGAATATTATCCTAGTCAAGTGCAGAATTATAGATATGTCTGGCCAAGGGATTGTGCTTATACTTGTGTAACCGCTGATATGCTTGGTATAAATAATATTCAGGAACCTTTTTTTAACTGGTTATGGAACAGAGCAGAGGGTTTTCAAAAAAGTCAATTATTATATCAGAACTATTATGTTAATGGTCCTAAGAGATGGCTGGCTTTTCAGCCTGATAATAATGGCTCTGTGCTATGGGCTATTCATGAGCATTACAAAGATGACTTGAAAAAAGCCCTTAAATTCAAGGATTTAATAACTAAACTAGCAGATGGTATTTGTAGTATTTGGGATGGCAAGACCTTTAATATCATAACCCAAGACTTATGGGAGGAGCGTTTAACCTGTGAAGAATCAGATGATACTCATACTTATTCTTTAGCAGCATGTGCTCATGGCTTAGAGCTTGCAAACAAGATGATTCCTAACAAGAAATGGTTCAAGGTTAGTGAAGAGATGAAGAAGAGGATTATGGAGTCTTATAAGGATTATTTTTTAAGGACCTATGGAAAGCTTTGTGACAAGACAAGTGATGCATCTCTCTTAGGCTTGGTATTTCCTTTTAACATTATAAGACCTGATGACAAAAAGATGATAAACACTGTTGAGAAAATGGAGAAAGATGTTGTTAAAAACAAAGGAGTTTATCGCTATGCTTATGATTATTATGACAGCTTTAAAAAAGAGGGTATTGATTTTAGAAGAGGAGCAGGAAGCTGGCCTTTACTTAATTTTTGGCTTAGTATTTATTATTCAAAGCTTGGTAATAAGGATAAAGCAATGGAGTACTATAATGCTGTTGTTGAAAGAGTTAACAAGTACATTCCTGAGCAGTTATTTGATAATAAAATACAGAAATCAGTCAATCCATTATGCTGGAGCCATGTAATGTTTGTGATTGCTAGTAAAGAATTAGGGTTTTGTTAAGTTCAAAAAAAGGTACTTAGGTCTGAGAAAAATAAGCCTTATCCTTTTCACTCATCTTCTTGTAATAAGAACATTTGGGGTGTATACAATATCTGTAACAATCACTAGGTACCTTGATTCCTATTAACTCAGAACATTCTATTTCTACTTTTGACTCTGCGCCATCTAGTAATGCTTTGACAGTGTTTTCTAAGAAAGTTCCCCCTACTCTCTTGGCTGCCTCTATTGGATGTGCTGGCATTTTTCTGTTAAAAGTAGTTCAGTTTTTTATATAAACTTATTGGTTTGTTTTATTCCAAACCCTTTCAAACTCTTGTAAGAATTCTTTTGCAATGTTTTTGTCATTAATTATTAGAATATTCTCATCATTCCTTTTATTTCCAGATGCCGTGGGGTTATAACTCCCAGTGATTACAGTTTTATTGTCTATTATAAACACTTTGTGGTGCATATTATTCTTATTGCCATCAAACCGAACTTTCATCTCTTGCTCTATCATCTTATAGTATTCTGTGTATTTTTTCTGGCTTTTGGCTTGTCTTTCTTCAAATATTCCTTTTATATCAAGTTCGTCTTTTTTAGAAATCAGATAATCACCTATTGGGTCTGATGTAAAGCTAAAGGTCATGAAGTAGATACTTTTCTTCGCTGTTTTTAGCACACTTAAAACTTTATTTTCGCAACCATCATCTGGGCAAAATACATTGATTATTTGGTTGCCACTCAAAATTATTTTTTTATATTGTGTGGGTTTATCTTTTTCATTATTTTTTAACTCGTCAAATTCTTCTTCATAGTTTTCTTTAATATATCCTGATTTTATTATTAATACATTGTTATCATTCTTGTTAAAGCCGTTATTCGTTGGATTCAAGGAACCAGTTACAACATAATCATCTATTAGCCAGAACTTGTTATGCATTAACCCACTGCCTTTTATTTCCTTACCATAGCCAAAGTAGTTATCTTCGTCAATAAGAAGATCTGAGTTTTTGGTTTTCAAAACATCAATTAATTCTTCCTGGTCAAGGTCATAAAGAGCAGCCTTAACTGTTTGTGCATTATTGATTAAGTCTATTAATATTTGACTACAATTGTCTTGCTGAGTAAAACATACTTGTATTGTGCCGTTCTCAGAAGGAATGGTTTCTGAGCTACAGTTAGTTAAGAAAAAACCGATTAATACTATCATACCTAAAAATGCAAGCATTTTCTTCATATTCTGTACGATAAATAACTTATTAATAAAATGCTAGGGCTTTTTTTCGGAAGGTTTCTGGCCTTCTTTTAAATATTTAGCTGTTTTGTCACCATTTCGTAATGGTTATCTAACGAAAAATTTAAATAGTAGTTTATCTATCCTGAAGTGGAGAAAAAAGAAGGATGGTTTTTAGTCGATAAAAATAATAAACCTCTATACTAAGTGTTATACTCACCTCTTTTTCCCGGGAAGACCTCAGTCTGAGGTCTTCTTTGGGTTTTGTTAATATCTGACTCTGCTCATCTCCAAAAGTTTTATAAAAATAGACCTTCTCCTTCTACTAGTATAGGGGTGAGAATTAATCGCTCCAAGGATTTCTTGGAGAGTTTTTGGGTGAATAAAATGGTAAAAAAGATAATAATTGATCCTCATGGCTTTACATTTAGCCAGTTTAGTCTTTTAACAGATTATTCAAGTAATGATTGTAGAATCCAGGATATAAGTCTTGAGACTAAACTAGCAGAGAATCTTACTCTTCGGATACCTCTCTTAAGTGCTGCTATGAGGTCTGTTACGGGATATGAAATGGCTCTAGAATTAGGAAAAGCAGGTGGACTAGGAGTTTTGCCTGCCAGACTGCCCATAGAGGAGCAAGTAGATATTGTTAAAAGAATTAAAAGTTATGAGATGAGCTTTGTTGAGGACCCTCTTATTGTCAGAGAAACCACTACTCTAGAAGAAGTGTTAAAAAAAGTAAAGGAACACGGTTTTTCAAAAATCCCTGTTGTTGATAAGAACAACCGTTTTCTTGGTATTTTTATACAACAGCACTATTGGGAATTAGATATTAGTCCCAGCGAAAAAGTAACTGCTGCAATGATTCCTTTTGATAAAAATAATAACAAAAAGATTCCTTATTGTGTGAAACCTGACTTATCAGTGGATGAGGCAAAAGAACTACTTGAAAAACTTAAGCAAAAATATATTGTTGTACTTGATGAGCAAGGAAGGCTTGGTAAGTTAGCATTTAGGAAAGATGTGGGAAAAGTGAAAGTAGCTTCTACCATAACAACTCATGAAGGATGGAAGGAGAGAGTAAAAGCAAATCTTGATGTAGGAGTGGATTTAATTGTAATCGATACTTCTGATGCTTATAATGAGTTTACAGAAGAGGTGATTAAAGAGTATAAGAAGATGAAAGCCCCAGTTCCTATTTGTGCTGGGAATATTATCACATATGAAGGAGCGCTATTTCTAATGGAAGCAGGGGCAGATATAGTAAAAGGAGGGATGTCTGCAGGTTCAATTTGCACTACCAAACGTGAAAAGGGTGTTGGAAGGGCTCCTCTGACTGCGTTAATTGAAATGGACAAGGCAAGAAATAATTATTTAACAAAAACAGGGAGATATGTTCCTATTATTATTGATGGAGGTGTGAGTACTGCTGCTGATATGATAATTGGTCTTACAATGGCTAATGCTAATATGATGGGAAATTATTTTAACAGGTTTTATGAAGCTGCAGGAGATAAATTAGATAAAGACGGTAATATTACAACAATTGAATCACACATTAAAGAAGTGGTTACTTATGGAGAAGGCTCTGAATTTGCACAGAATCTAGGAAGATACGGTCATGAAAGCCTAAAAACTTTCTTCCCTGAAGGTGTGAAAGACAAAGTTCCTTATGCAGGAAGATTAAAGCCAAATGTTAAAGCAGACATTCTAAAAATAAAGGCTGCTCTGGTTAATGCAGGCTGTATAAATCTAGAAGAATTCAGAGAAAAATCGGTCATTGAATTAATATCTGAGTATGCGAAGAGCGTGGTAGGAGAGACGCATAGTATTAAAGGGACCGGATAAGTAAATACAGGTGATGATATGTCATTAGAAGCACATATACATGAACTTTTTAGAGGTTATCAGACAGTTGCAGTTATTTGTAATCAGTGGGGTGACACTGGCAAGGGCAAGTTTTGTGATTTATTTTCTTCTGAATGGGCTGATGTTATTGCTAGAGGAACAGGTGGTAATAATGCGGGTCATACTGTTGTAATTAATGGTAAGGAAAAGATTTTTCACTTAATACCTTCAGGCATATTCTATGATGGTAATGGCAAGATAAATATGCTTGGTAATGGAATGGTTATTGACCCTAAAGCCTTGTGCTATGAGTTGGATGAGTTAGAACAAGAAGGAGGAACTTATGAGAATCTTATGATAAGCAAGGATGCTCATGTAACCCTTCCTTTTCACAAAGCTTTTGACAAGAAAAGAGATGCTTCTCAGAAAAAAGGAGGCATTGGAACAACAGGAAGAGGCATAGGTCCTACTTATACAGATAAGATAGCTAGAAGAGGAATAATGATACAGGACTTGTTTAATATTGATGTTCTAGAAAGCAAGATAGAAGAGAGGTTAGAGTACTATGAAACTATAAAAATAGGAGAACGGGTTAAGGAACTGCTAGAGAATAAAAAAACAGACCCAACTGCTTCAGACGGATATCTGGCTGAAATAGAAAAATCTTTTAAAGAAATAAACATAAAGCATGAAACAGAAAGAATTATTGAGGAGTTAAAGCCTTATTCTGAGAGAATAAAGCCTTTTGTCAGGGACACAGTGAAAGAGCTACACAGTCTTCATAAACAAGATAAGAAAATCCTTTTAGAAGGGGCTCAGGGCTTGTTATTAAGTGTTGAGTATGGTACTTATAAGTATGTTACTTCTTCAGACCCTTCTCTAGCAGGAACAATCGCAGGGGTTGGTTTGAGTCCAGTCATGGTTGATATTGCTTTGGGAATAATAAAGTATCCCTTCATGACAAGGGTTGGAGCAGGTCCTTTCCCAACAGAACTAGGAGGGATAGAATCAGAGGAGTATTGTGCTAATCCTGAGATTAATAAGGAGTGGGAGTTAAAAAAATATAGCATTCCTTATGAAAAAGAAGGCAGGCAAATCAATTATGAGAGGCATCATCCAACAATAATGGAGATGATTAACTCAGATAATCCATTTACAAAAGGAATCGGAATAAGACTTGCAGCTGGTGAGTACGGAGCGACAACAGGAAGACCAAGAAGGACTGGATGGACAGATGCTGTTGCAGCAAAGTATGCTAGAAAGATAAATGGTCCTTTCTTTATCTTAACAAAGCCTGATTCTATTGGAGGATGTGATGAATTTAACTTGTGCTTTGGTTATAAAGATGGTGATGTAATGCATGAAGAGTTTGATAAAGACACAGATTTTCTGAGAAGAGTGATTCCTGTATTAAAAAAATACAATGGATGCCCTGATATTAGTGAAGTAAGAAGTCATAATGATTTACCAAGCAGTTTTAAGCAATCAGTTAAGGACTTTGAGGGTTTCACAAAGGGGAGGGTTGTTATTATTTCAAATGGTCCTGAAAGAGACCAGACAATAATAAGAGGGATTTATGATAGTTAAAATCATTTTTTTCTATGTTTCTTTTTCCTAATCTTTCTCTTCTTCCTGCGCACAACTCTTGCAGTAATAATAATCCCAATAGCCACTCCAAGGATAAATGCAGAGGCAAAAAACAGTACAAGAGAATAATTAATCCTTGGCAGCTTAAAGCCTTTCTTAGGAAAATAAATTTCAATATTACCAAGCTCTAAGGCATACTCTGCAAAGATAAGGCTTGAGACAGCATCACCATTCTCCTTAAGAGAACTAGCATACTCATAATAACTATAACCCATTATAGGAAATATATCCCTGCTCTGCTCTTTTACAATAACCTTTTTTGCAGCTCTTAGCTTTTCCTCAGCCAGCTCCTCTACCTGGTCTTTGTCAATAGAAATACTTGATAATAATAAATTAGATTCTGCTTTTGCAAAGCTGGCCTTGAACAAGCACATCTTATAATCCTCTTTAATAGCAAAAGCATAAGCCTGTCTAATAGTGTTTCTAGAGTTTTGAAGACTAAGAGGAACATACAGGCTGGCATAATTAATCCTTTCCTCTGCTTCTGAGAGCTTTTTATAACAAGCCTCTTCTAAATACTCTTTGTCAAGCTTAACCCTTTCTCCTTTAATCCTAAAGAAATTAGACCAGTAAACACCACTATAGTAGCGCTCAATAGCATAGGCCAGCTCATCAACAGAGATGTTATTAGCAATATTGAGTAAGCTCTCCTCTGCCTCAAGCAGTCTTTCCTTGACAATAATATAAGTCTCTAGCTCTGACAAGGTGCTCAGATTAATGTTTTCCAGGTTTTTATTGAATTCATCAACAGCTTTTTTAGTAACAGTGTAAAGACTTTTTATGCGTGAAGAATCCTTTTTTTCAAGCTCCCTAAGATTAGCTTTTCTTAATAATACACTAAGAGTAAAGCAATAACTAGCAGCAGAGTAATAATCCTGCTCTTCAAAACCCTTATCAATGTTATTAAGATAGTCTTTGGAAGTATTAATATCCTTTTCATCATCAAGCTTAATCCTTTTATTAAGTTCAAGAGAGCGATTACACAGACTCATAGCAACACTCTTCATAGTAGCAGTATAATCCTCTGGCACTTTTATCTCTTCATCTTTTTGTTTAAAAGGAGTATCTGTGAAATATGCCAAGGCCTCCTCAATATTACTCACCTTTACAACTTCAATACTTAGATTAGCCTCCTCAATACTAAGCTCCTTCTTTGTCTTATTAATCTTGGTCTTATTAGTAGCATTAATATCAGCAGTTTCATTCAGACTTGTTGTTTCTCCAATATTAAACGAGAACATTGGAATAAGCACTCTCTTAAAACCAGCTTTTTCAGCAGCAAAGGCTTTTTTCAGAATACCACCCACAGGTCCTATGCTTCCACCAGAGTTAATAGTGCCTGTCATCACAGTATCTTTTTTTAACTCAAGGTTTTTAAGAGCAGCAATAGTAAGAACTGTTAAAGGACCACTAGCACTAGGGCCTCCAACAATAGTAGAACCAGCCCTTATGGTGTAAAAGAAGTCATAGCCAGAGCAGTCCATGTCAAGATAATCACATGCAAGCTCATTAGCATACCTGGTGCTTATTTGAGTGTCAATCTTGGTTAAGGGAAAAGAGTCCAGGAAAATCCTGCTAGTACCATGTTTTATTTCAAGAAAAGCATCTGCTGTGCCTCCAAAGATCTCTCCATCTGCTTCTCCGATTGTTAATAAGGTCATATGATAGGTTTTTGCACTAGCCAGATTAAGATATAATAACAAAATTAATAATAAGATAAATAATAATACTTTTTTCATTCTTTCCTATACCTCCCTCTCATTTCAACCTTTTTAAGCCTATTAAGAATCTCTTTGTACTTATTAATCTTTTTATATCCTTTTAAGAATTCTTTTAAAGCCTTATCATAAACTTTATGGTGCTTGCTATTCAGGGCTTGTTTGAATAAATGAATATCTACTGCTTTATCCTCTATCTTGTGCGAGTAAAAGCTTAATCCAAAGTCAATGAACATAACCCCTTCTTTTTTGTTTAATATCATATTACTTGTGGTTAAATCTCCATGAATAATGTTATGATTATGCAGTTCTGCAACTAATTCACCAATTTTTTTTGCTAGTTCTGGTTTTTTATCAAGAATATCTCTTAGTTTCCTTCCTTTGATTTTCTCCATAACTATCTTTTCCTTATTATCAGAATCAATAAGTTTAGGGTGAGGTATTGGTATTTTTATTAATAGATTAGCCTCTCTTCTTGTTCTCTGCTTTCTGAGTTCATCATCTAGCTCTTTAATCCTGTACTTTTTCTTTGACCTATGCTTAATAATCCTATCTTTATCCTCATATAACACGGCTTCTGCTCCACGAGCTATTTCTCTCATAAGAACCAAGAAAAACAAAGGGTATTTAACTTTTTTGTAAATTTCTAAGAAGCAGTATTATTATATCTCACTCATAAATGCCTTATCAAGCTCCCACTTACTCACTTTCTTCTTATTAAGAACACTCTTAAAATCCTCTTTTTCTTCTTCCTTGTGAAGCTCTTCAAGGATTTCTTGGTCTTTTACTTTGTCTAACATTTCTTATTCCTCTAGTCTGGATGAAAATTTAACCCTTTATAAAGCTTTCGTTTTTACTTACTTAGAAGTAGTTAAACAATTATTTTTTATATGGAAACCTCATATACCTCTTACATTCAAGGCAGTAATAAGCAAGGTGCTTCTGGGTAAGCCTGACCCTGCAGTTAATCCCTGGTTTTAAGTAATGATAACAGTGCTTGCAGAACCTCTTCTTAAGAGGGGAACGTATCTTGACCTTGTACTTCATACCAATCTTTCTAGCCAGTTGAACATACCTGTTGCTAAGCTTAGGATTATACTTAAAAGCCTTGTCAGCCTGTTTAAAAAGATGCTCAATCCTCTGCAGAGCAATTTTTCTTTCTCTAGCAGGCTTTGGCTTGTGCTTTCTAATAGGCATAAGAATAAAGGGTTTTTACTGGTATAAATAGTTTGTTGAAAATTGTATATAACATCGGAATTCCTGTTATATTCTCATGATAGTAAAGAAGAAAAAAGTGTTTTTTCTAACTAACAAATCATTTCTTACTTAAACTTTCAAGAACACTACCTAGCTTATCAAAATTATCTCCGATACCTGCCCAATCTCCTTGTTTCATAGAATCCTCTATAAGATCATAATAAGTTTGTGCTTCTTCAGCAAGTTTAGTTGCTGATTTTTTCTCTTTTTCAACAACAACTTGTTTAGATTTGCCAAACAAAACTTCCAAAGCCATAGCTAAATTCTCTTCCATCACAACACGAACACCATCAGAAACTAAAACACGTTTTAGTTCAGGAAGTTGACCTGTTTCTGCTTGCATGTATAATGGCTCAATATAAAGAATGCTGTTATTTATAGGTATAACCAGTAAATTTCCCCTGGTTACCCTAGAGCCTTGCTGACTCCAAAGAGTAAGTTGTTTTGAAATTTCAGAATCCTGGTCAATCTTTGCTTCAATCTGCAAAGGCCCATAAATTAATTTATCTTTTTGGAATTTATACAGTATTAACTTTCCATAATCATCTCCATCTGATCTTGCTGCCATCCATGCTATCATATTATCCTTCTTTATTGGAGAGAAAGAAGTCATTAAAACAAATTCTTCTTTATCCTCATTGGGAAGTTTTATTATTATATAATAAGGCTCTACCTTAACCTTCTGGCCAACACCATAAACCTCGTGAGGAATCTGCCATGCATCTTCTTTATTGTAAAAGACCTTAACATCATCCATATGATAATCACTATAGATATGAGATTGTATCTTAAACAAGTCAACTGGATATCTGATATGCTCTTTTACGCTTTCAGGCATATCTTCAAACTGTTTGAACTGTTTAGGGAATATCTTAGTATAAGTTACTATTATTGGATCATTTATATCCATAACATAATATGTTACAGATCCATCATAAGCATCAACAACAATCTTTACAGAGTTTCTTATGTAATTTATTTGCCCATATTTCTCAGAATAAGGGAAATTTCCTGAAACAGTATATGCATCCACTATCCATAATAAACGGCCATTATCAATAACTAAGTAAGGGTCCTCGTCTAATCCTATGAAAGGTGTGATCTTTGATATTCTTTCAGCAATATGCCTTGTAAACATTATTTTGCTTTCTTTTGATATGTCTGAAGATAATAAGATTTTAATATCTGTAAATCTTATAGCCATTAATAATTTCTTTAAGAAAGAATTTAATACTACTCCCCCTTTGCCATCATAATTAATATATTCATTAGTCTTGCCTTTAGGAAAATCAAACTCTTTTGTTTTAGTATTAACTAAAACAAACCCGCCATCTTTTTCTCCATAATATACCTGTGGTTTTGAAATTTTTAAATTATCCTCATCAACTGTGTAAATTGGCGGAATATCTTTAATAAGATAATTAGGCAAGCCTTGTTTTGTAACTTTGTTTACAGGACTCATTACAACTCCAAAACCATGAGTATAGACCATATG
>DAOWFR010000106.1 GCA_030637925.1 Methanobacteriota archaeon | reverse complement strand
AAGAACAGAAAAAAATAAAAATTGGTGGCCGTGGGCGTTAGCTGCCTTAGGTTTTGGAACTTACGTTACCCTCTCAAAAAAAATAAGAGTGTATGATAATGATAAAATGGATGGTCCTCCAAGTGGAAGTTCTGATGACAATGATAACCCGAACAAATACAAGGGTTCAAATCAAACTGATAACAGCACACCTAAATTGGGTCTGGAGTGCAAATCACAATCAATTGACAGTCTTGTGAATACTTTAGTTATTGTACCTAGTAAAGCTTTGTATGAAAAGTCAGACTTAAGTTATGAGAACAAAGTTCTTGCTTGAGAACAATAACTACACAGTAACCCCTAAGAATATACACCAATTAATAACAGAACAAGAACCAGCCCTAACCCTCCTAGAAATCAGAAACGACCCCAAAGGCCTAAGCATGGATGACCATTGGTATGTTTGGTGAGATTTATTAGCTTTCACATTAGAATATTAGGAGGAGAAGATAGAAAGGAGAGGTTAGATCCTAAACACTTAAACAGGGGTACTGTAAAATTAAAAAGATATTAGCTCATCTTATAACATTCCAAAGAGAACATATCAAAATATAATCTTTTAAATACCTTTGAAGAATGTTTTTTCACATCCGACTCAGTTTTAACCATATATTTATCATTAGAAATTATATCTAAGCCTATATGTGTACAACATGAGTATTCAACACCATGGATTAAAATCTTTATATCATTCTTATTACTAGAATATCCTTCTATTTTCTTAAATAATCTATGAAGCAAATTATATTTTTTACCGATGTTTTCCTTTACAACTCTTTGATCATAATTTAAAGGGTTATCAAGAAAATTTATAATTTTAAGAAATTCAAATTGAATTTCATTAAAAACATCGTCTACTTCAATTAAAAATTTTTCTAGCAAGGCAATTTGTAATCTCATATCACTCCTTAGATCAAGTTTATCAATGATATATTCAAATAAGCTATCAAGATGATTAATGTCGTGTCTATTTCTTCCATAGTTAAACTTGAAACACCTTTTATATAAATCATTTATCATCAATTCTTTCTTATAATTGTTTTTGATAAGTTCAATTAAAGAACTGATTGAGTTATATATCCGAAATCTTCTTCTTTGAATATTCTTTATTTCAGCAAAAACTATGGGGGATATTAAATGATCTGCGTTAACAAGGTTCTTAGCTTTGTGTTTATAAGGCTCTGTAGGATGAAAACCGCATAGAATAACAGACGTGTCTAAGTAGGGTTTACTCATTAGTCACTCCTCCTTCCTTAATTAAAGTATCAACCCATTCAACATTTGAAATAATATGTCTGCTTATAACATCTTCATATTTTGCGACTTCTTTTTCAAACCATTTTTTACGCTTAGATTCTATTCTAGAGTTCACATCTTTATATGTTGCTATGTAGTTCTTATAAGAGAATTCACCTAAAATATTCTTTTCAAAATCTGAAGCAACTTTCCTTAATACGAACCAGTACTCAGTAGATTCTTTTGGTTTAATATTTAACAAGATAAGTTTTTTCATCACAGTTAAATAATTAAATATTTTTTCTTGTGTCATTTCATTTATTTTTACAAAATGAGTATATTTTTTATTAATTATTGCTCTCTGAAAATTAAGAAAGTGCTTTTTTAAATCAGGAACTTTTTCTTTATTAAAAGCAAACTGAAGAAAAGCGTAAGCTAACTCATTTTTACTTCTATAATATTCGTCTAACTGCGGATATTCACATTTATCTTCATAAATATGTTTAAGGTAATGGTAACAGTACCTTTTATATTTATCTTTGTCTCTAAACTTAAAAAATAGGGGAACTTCTTCTTCACAAACTTTTTTAACCTTTTCTAAAATTTTTTTGCCCGAAAAAGGTTGAGTTAATGTTAAGTCTGTTGTCCCTTCCTCTCCTCTTTTCCTATATTCTTCTAAACAAGGACCATACCTATACCATCCACTGGAAACCCAAATATCAGGATTATCTTTATGAATCTCTTGAACTATGAAGTAAAGTAACTTATTTATTAATAAAGTATTTGCATTTTCAATAGGATATCCATTTTTGAACATCCAAGTTCTAATTTGGCCTAATAAATTACAAGTAAGAAAATACTCTCTATTTTTATCTCTTATTTTTAAATTTTTTATATTCTCTTCAGTTAAGGGTTTTATCGATATCATATTATCATTAACTCTGTTTTTCCTCTAATGTTAGTAAATAATAGTATATAAATCTTTTCTATTTTGAGACTTTTAAGTAAACGTTATTTAAATAAGCTACGTCTAAATGTCCAGTGCTCATCATTAGATTTATCCAGAAAAAAGAGAATGGGATAAACTAAATTATTTTTGTCTTTACGAAGGAAAACTTAATAAATAAACAAGCTTTCCCCCTGTGTAATGAATTGGCAAGATAAAAAAAAGAAAATATTTAAGTTCATAAAAAAACAGAGTAAAAAAGAAAATTGGTTTCTTTTAAGTAATCATAAGCTTAAAGAAAGATTTTCAGATAATGAATATGGTCTTAAAAAAATAGAGCAAATACTGGAAGAATTAAAAAAAGATAAAGAGATTATTGTTAGTAATTTAGCGTTTGATGTATTTATACCAAAAGAGCATAAGAAAACAGTTCTTAATAAATTAAAAAATTTTTTAGCAACACCAAAATCTACATTTTACTTTATAGGCTTGATTGTTATGATCATCCTTTTTTCATTTCCAGGTTTTGTTGGCTTATTTTTTCATGATAAAGAAGCGACTGATATCTCTGGATTTTTATTTGGAGGTTTTTTTATCGGAATGATTATTATCATAGTGGTGGCTTGGTTAATACAATTTTTTTATGACTTACTCTTTAAAACTGTATCCCCCAAGTTTAAAGAATACAAAAATGTTATAGTCCCTTGCACAATTATTTCATTTATTCTTCTTGTTATTGTAGGATTATATTGCTTAATAACTTCTTCCCCTTTAACACCAACTCTTTTACTTGAAATTATGGGGTTTGGGATTTTAGGAGGGATAGCATATTACGCTGTACCAAAAATAATAAAAAAAAGAAAGAAAAAGAAATGATACCCCCATATCATCATCTCCTCTCATTTCTTCACTTATTTAGTCTATAAAAAACAGAAACCTTTAAAAACCCTAGCTTTATCCTTTAGAGGATTACCCTAAGAAGAAAAGAGGGAAATGAGTATTATTTAGCTTAAGACAAGTTATAATATAATAACTTGAATATGGAGGGATATAGAATGGCAAAAGGAAAACCACATATTAACCTCGTGTTCATTGGGCACGTGGACCATGGTAAGAGTACAATGGTAGGTAGATTGCTCTATGATTCAGGCAATATTGATGAGCAGACTTTAAGAAAGCTTAAGGATAAAGCCAAGCAATTAGGCAAAGCAGGCTTTGAATTTGCTTTTGTAATGGATAACCTGAAGGAAGAGCAGGAAAGAGGATTAACCATTGATTTAGCTCACAAGAAGTTTGAAACTGACAAGTACTACTTCACCATTATAGATGCTCCAGGCCATAAAGATTTTATTAAGAACATGATAACAGGCACCAGCCAAGCAGATGCTGCTGTATTAGTTGTGGCTGCTAATGATGGTGTAATGGCCCAGACCAAAGAGCATGTCTTTCTTGCAAGAACCCTGGGAGTTAACCAGCTAATAGTTGGTATTAGCAAGATGGATATGAAGAAATATGACGAAGCAGTGTTCAACAAGGTAAAGGATGATGTTACCAAGCTCTTAAAGACTGTTGGCTTTAAGCCAGAGGGAATACAGTTTGTGCCAACCTCAAGCCTTGAAGGAGATAATATTTACAAGAAAACAGAGAAGATGAAATGGTTCACAGGACCTTGCATCCTAGAAGCTATTGACAACCTGAAAGAACCTGAAAAGCCTGTTGAACTTCCATTAAGGCTTCCTATACAGGATGTTTATAACATAACAGGCATAGGTGTTGTTCCTGTAGGCAGAGTAGAGACTGGTATCTTCAAGGTTGGGCAAAAAGTCATTGCCGTGCCTGGAAGAGAAGGTAAAGGAGTTCCTGGAGAGGTTAAGAGCATTGAGATGCACCATGAGCAGATGCAGGAAGCTGTTCCAGGAGACAATGTAGGTTTTAATGTCAGGGGCTTTGGTAAAAAGGATATTACCAGAGGAGATGTTATTGGTCCCCAGGACAAGCCTCCAACTGTTGCCACAGAGTTCACAGCTCAAATCATTGTATTAAACCACCCTACTGTGCTAACCATTGGCTACACACCAGTGTTCCATATTCACACAGCACAGGTGGCTTGTCAGATTACTGAGATTACCAAGAAGATTAATCCAGCAACAGGAGAGACTATTCAGGAAAAACCTGACTTTATAAAAAATGGTGACGCAGCTATTATTAAGGTTAAGCCAGTTCAGCCATTGGTGATTGAGAAGCAAAAAGATATACCCCAGCTAGCAAGATTTGCTGTTAGAGACTCTGGTCAGACAGTAGCTGCTGGTATGTGTATTGATTTGGTAAAGAAGAAGTAAAAAAGCTTTTAATTTTTTTTTGAGCTTCTCATTTCATGGTGAACTGGAGTTTTATCATGGGGTAAAAAAGGTATAAGGTAGAGATAAAATGCAAAAGGCAAGGATTAAGATAACAAGCACTGACATTACCAAGATTAACCAGGTATGCGATTATATAAAAGGGATTACTGAGAAGACAGGTGTTGTTATGAGAGGACCCATACCCTTACCCACTAAGAAGCTCAAGGTTACTACTAGGAAAAGCCCTTGTGGTGATGGCGCTGCCACCTGGGATCATTATGAGATGAGGATTCATAAGCGCCTAATTGATCTTGGCATTGATGAAAGGGCTTTAAGATTGGTCATGAGAGTGCCTATCCCTGAAGGCCTTAATATTGAGATTGAGATGATAGATGTTTAATTCTTATCTGAATTTGTTCTAAAAAAAGAAACCTTTATAATAATAATCTCTTCTCCTTTAACAAATAGGGGGGATAACATGAAACAATATCTATTATTAATAATAATTTTAATTGCTAGTGTTTCATTTGCTAGCGCAGTTTCACCACCAGTAGATTATAATGGAAAGCAATACTATATTGTAACTTCCACAGATCCAACAGAGGATACAGGAGCTGAAGTTTGTGCAAAAATTGGAAAAACCTGTGTTGGATACACAGAAGAATCAACTGCTGTTTGCAAGTTATTTCATTCAAGCGCAATAACCACTTTAAGTATGTCAGGTGATAAAGCAGGGGTTTTTTGTGACGGAGCTCCTCAGACAGGAGTATGCGCTGAAAAAACCAATGCTTGCCATGAATGCCCTGCTTGTACTAACACTGTTGATTGCAACACCCAAATAGGAAACCTTTACAGAGAAATGTTTGTTGAATGCGTAGGTGAACTACCAGGAACACCAGCAAGCAATTGCCCTGTGAAAATAAAATCAAAAAACACAAAGGATTTCTTCCAGGAAATTCCTTCACTAGACACAGACCTCTCTATCTGCCCACTTGAATTATCAGGTACATTAAACCTGGCGCTAGGTGGTGGAGTAATAAGAATAGACATCAAGATGAATGACAATAGCTTCAAAAGCTTTTACTTAAAAAAATCAGGCAAAAAAATCACTTCAATATCTGTTAAGGCCCCAGGAAACCTTAATTACAAGGTTTCAACTAATGAAAAAGCTGTTGATGAAGTGCTAACATCAAATAACAAGTTCAGAACCTACTCAAGGCTTTATGCAGATAAGGAGATAACAATAAAAGGAGTTAATCTGTGGCCAAAGATAAAACTGTTCTTTATAAAACCAATATTAAATATTATTGCAAAAAGGAATAGGCCTCCTTTAAATCAAACACTAGGTCCTGGCCCTGGTGGTGCAGGAGGAGGTTCTGTTAGCACACCAAGCGAATGCTTTGAAACAGAACCCCGTGCACACATAGGATACCAGGAAAACCATGCATTATGGGACAGATACACATCAGAAACAACAAATGTATGCCAGTCAGCATATGGAAGGGGCGTACCAGTCTCAGGAAGGGACGTGCCAAGCCCATGCATACACATAGTACAGCTAAGCAGAGACGGAAATCCATACTATCTGTGCTGGTATGGAAGAAGAGCAGTACCCACTCCACTTCCTGCAGATATTGGCAGACCAAGAGACTGCGATGATACAACATACCAAGCACACCGAGGATATCAGCAGAACAGTGAACTATGGGACAGATACATGGCAGACAGTACAGGTGTGTGTCAATCAGTATATGGAAGAGGCGTGCCAAGCCCATGTAAGTACATAGTTCAGCTAAGCAGCGCAGGAAAACCCTACTACTTATGCTGGTATGACTGAGCTTAACTAAATTTTTTATTAAATTTTTTCTATTTTTTATTTTCAGATAAATTTAAAAAACAAGTTACTTTCTGTTTTCATGAACTGCCACGGTCGCATAGTCTGGTATTGCGCAAGCCTGGAAAGCTTGTCCCTTTGGGATCGCCGGTTCAAATCCGGCCCGTGGCGTACTTTCTTTTAGAAACATATTTAAACTAAATTCTAATCATAAAAAAAATTACGGGCCCATAGCTTAGTCCGGCAGAGCAATCGGCTCTTAACCGATAGGTCGGGGGTTCGAATACTTTCGGACTTGTTCGAAAGGAACGAGACGAAGTCGACTTTCCCTCTGGGCCCATACAATGGAATGTAAAGAAAAAGAGAATCTTAAGAATTGCAACTGCTCTTATGAGCCTTGTGAAAGAAAAGGTAAGTGTTGCGAGTGCATAAGCTATCATCTTGGTATGGATGAATTGCCAGCCTGCTGTTTTCCACCTGATGTTGAGAAGACTTTTGACAGAAGCTTTAAGCGGTTTGTAGAGCTTCATAAATGATTAATGCCCCGTTGGTGTAGTCATTCAGGTAGAAAAAAACTATCTGAACTATAACGGCCAATCATGTCGCCCTCTCGAGGCGACGACGTGGGTTCGAATACAATTACAGCGTTTAAAACACGCTGAATGACGAAACTCCCGCACGGGGCACTTCTATTTTTGCAACTACTAGTTAGTCATTATAAAATCAAAAGATTTATATAAAAAGCTTTATTCCCAGGACCAAACTCAAAATGAGACTAACAGAAGAAAAAATTTTAGCTAAACTTGAAAAGGTAATTTATTCTATTGAAAAAAAGCCTCAAATAAATGTTAGGGGCATAACAGAAGAACTTGAAACAATAATAGAACC
Organism: Methanobacteriota archaeon; assembly: GCA_030637925.1. GTDB lineage: Archaea > Nanobdellota > Nanobdellia > Woesearchaeales > SM23-78 > SM23-78. The sequence goes on along the minus strand of DAOWFR010000106.1, from coordinate 7,195 downwards.
ACATAAGAAACCACCTAAGTTTAAAGGAGAGCCTCTGAAAATTTATATTGATCTTGAGATATACTATCATGATCTCTGTGACCTAATTGATGAAGGAAAGGAGAATGCAGGTCCTAACCAAGTCGGAGCATTAAGCGATCTAAGAAATATCCAAGAAAAGTATTCTATAACTCACTGAAACGAAACATTTAAAAATAAGGTTAAAGTCTTTTTATTGACGAGAGTCGTTCTGTAATAATAATATGATAATTACAAGGTAGATGAGAAAGTGATAAAGAAGCATGATTTTGTAGAGCTGGACTATACTGGCAGGATTAAGGAGGACAAGATAGTTTTTGACACAACCCTTGAACAGACAGCCAAGGACAGTAATATTCATAATCCTAAGTTCAAATACAAGCCAGTAATCATTTGCATAGGAGAAAAGCACTTAATCAAAGGATTGGATGATGCACTAATAGGTAAAAATCAAGGTACTTATACAATAGAAATCAAAGCTGAGCATGCTTTTGGAAAGAAAACACCTGAACTACTAAAGCTTATTCCTACAAGACTTTTTTCAAAGGATGATATCAAGCCCTTTGTTGGCTTAGAGGTTAATGTTGATGGAACTCTTGGAATTGTGAGGAGTGTTAGTGGCGGCAGAGTAATAGTTGACTTCAACCACCCATTAGCAGGACGTGACTTGATATATGATGTTGAGGTTAAAAGAACAGTATCAGACCCTCTTGAGAAGACAAGGGCTTTGCTTGAACTCATGAGTGTTCCTTTTGAGAACATTGATATAGTTGATGATAAGGCTGTTATTACTACTAAAACTCAAATCCCAGAACCAGCTGTTAAAGGATTAGTAGATAATATTAAAGAGCTAACCAAATTAAAGAGTGTTGAGTTCAAGACAGAGGAAGAAGTTAAAAAGGAACTTAAGAAAGAAATAAAAGAAGAAACAAAACAAGAAAAACAAGAGAAAAAAGAAGAAAAAAATAATAATTAATTGGCCTGCAGCGCTAATAAAGAAGAGAAAGATTTATAAAGTTCATTACTCAATAAAGAAAATAAGGAAAAAGGATTTTAAATCATTATCATGTTGGAGGTGTTTTTAAGTTGTCAGCTGAAAATAATGTTAAGGAAATGAGCGAGGTCAGCCAGAGGAATGTGCTTGACGAAGAATTAGAAGAATTATTATCAAAACAAAAAGCAACCATAAAGGTGGTTGGCGCTGGTGGTGGAGGCAATAATACTATTAACAGGATGACAGAGGTGGGTATTATAGGAGCTGAGACCATTGCTGTTAATACAGATGCCCAGGACTTACTCTACACCACTGCTGACAAGAAGATCCTCATAGGAAAGGATATAACCAAGGGTCTTGGTGCTGGTAGCATCCCAAAGATTGGAGAGGAAGCTGCTCGTGAATCAGAGCATGAAATCAAGCAACACCTGGCAGGAGCTGATATGGTCTTTATAACCTGTGGATTAGGAGGAGGAACAGGAACAGGAGGAGCTCCTATTATAGCAGATGTCTCAAAGAAAGTCGGAGCCTTAACAGTTGCAGTTGTTACCTTGCCCTTTGCAATGGAAGGCCATAGAAGGTATGAGAATGCTGTGATGGGCTTGGAAAAGCTTGAGAAGAGCGTTGATACACTAATAGTTATTCCTAATGATAAATTATTAGAGCTGGCACCTGATTTACCCCTGCACACAGCCTTTAAAGTGGCTGATGAGATACTAACCAATAGTGTGAAAGGAGTTGCAGAGCTTGTTACTAGAGCAGGCCTTGTGAACCTTGATTTTGCAGACATACGAGCAGTAATGGGTAATGGAGGAGTAGCCTTAATAGGTGTTGGTGAGAGTGATACTGAGAACAGGGCTGTTGAAAGTGTTGAGAAAGCCATCCAAAACCCCTTGCTTGATGTGGATATTAGTGGTGCTAATGGAGCATTAATCAATGTTGCTGGAGGCCCTGACATGACCTTGGATGAGGCTAGGAAGGTTGTTGAGACTGTGAGCATGAAGCTTGACGAGGATGCAAGACTGATATGGGGAGCTCTTATATCTGAGGACTTAGAAGGAACCATAAGAACCCTGCTTATTGTTACTGGGGTTAAGAGCAGCCAGATACTAGGAGGCAGGGGTAAGGAAGTAAGTGGTGAGAAGAAAAAAGAGATTGAGGATGAGCTAGGAATAGAGTTTGTTGATTAAGAAACAATCTTTTTCATATTTTTAAAGGTGATAGTAACATGAAGGTTTGGGGGAAGCTAAGAGACTTCTGGATACAGACCAGAAGAGTACTAAGAATAACCAAGAAGCCTGACAAGCAAGAGTTTTTAACCATTGTCAAGGTATCTGGTCTAGGCATCCTGGTTATAGGCTTAATAGGCTTTATTCTGCATTTTATTAATCAGATTATTATGGGTTAAGCAATGGTTGATAATCATGACTGAAGAAGAAAAAGAAAAAAGTAAGGAAAAAGATTTAGCTGAAGGCTCTGAAGAAACAAAAGAAGAAGAGAGAACAATAGAAGAGAAGATAGTAGAGGAAGAGACCAAAGAAGAGGCTAAAAAAGAGGAAAAAGAAGAAGAAAAAGAAGAAGAAGAGAAGGTAGAGGAGAAAAAGGAAGAAGAGAAAGAAAAAATAGAAGAAGAAAAGACAGAAGAGAAAGCAAAACCAGAGAAGAAGGAAGAAGGCAAGAAAGAAGAAGTGAAGAAAGAAGAGAAGAAAGTAGAAGAAGAGCCAGTGGAAGAGACCAAAGTAGAGAAAGAAATTAAAGAAAAAGAACCAGAAGAAATTAAAGAAGAAGAAAAAGCAAAGAAAGAAACCAAAGAAGAGGTGAAAAAGGAAGTAACAAAGAAAGAAAAACCAAAGAAAAAAAAGAAGAGAAAGGTAAAAAAGGAAGTTAAAGAAGAAGAAACCAAAGAAGAGGCTAAAAAAGAGGAAAAAGAAGACGAGTACTTAGCCATGATGAAAGAGGAAGAAGAGGAGAAGAAAGCAGAATTAGAAGCAGAAGAAGAAGTTAAAGAAGAAAAGGACATTGGTGAGGAACTAACCAAGATAACAATTAAGAAGAGAAAGAAACCAGAAAAGAAAAAAGAAAAGAAAGAAGTAAAAGAAGAAGAGAAAGAAAAAGAAGAAAAGAAGGTAAAGGAGAAGAAGGAAGAAGAAGTAACAGAGGAGTCTGCTGAACCAAAGATTTATGCTCTTAGAACAACTGCTAACAGAGAAGACCAGGTTATGAGCTTTGTAACCAGTAATGCTGCTAGAAAAAAACTAGAGGTCTACTCTGTGATTAGGCCTCATGGTATGAGAGGCTACATCTTCTTAGAAGCAAGTAGTAGGAGTGATGCAGAGCAAGCAGCCTTTGGAGTGCCTTATGCTAGAGGATTATTACCAAACATCATCCAGTACACTGAGATAGAGCACATGCTAGAACAGATTAAAAAAGAGATGAACATTCAAAAGAATGATATTGCAGAGATTATAAGCGGTCCTTTTAAAAGAGAGAAGTGCAAGATTACCAGGATTGACAGAGCAAAAGAAGAAGTAGTTGTTGAGTTATTAGAAGCAGCTGTTCCTATCCCAATAACAGTAAAGATGGATGCTGTAAGAGTTATAAGAAGGGAGAAGGAGGAAGAAGAGGAGAAAAATTAAAATTCTAATTTTTATCTTGTTTTATATTTATCATATTTAAGAACAAGTTGTTGTACTCTTTCTAAATCCATTTTTGCTTCGCGCACCTCAGATTTCCTAGCCAACAATGATAAACCACTACCAACACCAACAATTGCAAATGAATACGCGATACCATTATCAATTAATTCTGGATTTAGTAAAACTTCTAACCCACTTCCCTCTCCAAATGAAGACATTACCATGTTTTGTAATATCTTAGCACCAATGTAAACAGTAGCTAAAAGTCCTGCTTTAACAAAAAATTTCAACTGTTTATATTCATTTAGTTGTTCAGCATAATATTTTTTTGCTGCTTTTAATTCATCTTGAGGTGTAAGATAACAATATTCTCTAATCGCTGGATTATAACCTCTAGAAGAATTAATAGGCATCACTAAATCCAGACCAAATTGACGTGGTTCTTCATTCATTAAAGATAGCTACTCTAAAGTGATATATAAATCTTACGGTAAATCTTTTTTAAATTTGGAATTTAAAAAACGAATAAGTAAATTCATTCCAAAATCTTTTTAAATACCCATCTAATTCTCGTGAATAGCATGCCAAAAGAAATAGTAGAAGCACTTATAGAAGGAGGAAAAGCAACAGCAGCGCCTCCGCTTGGACCAGCTCTTGGTCCTAAAGGAGTTAATATAGGCTTGGTAGTTGCTGAGATTAACAAAAAGACTGAAGGGTTTAAGGGCATGCAAGTGCCTGTAAAGGTAATAATTAATACTGATACCAAGGAGTTTGAGATTTCTATAGGGACTCCTCCTGCTGCTGGACTCATAAAAAAAGAAGCAGGCATTGACAAGGGCTCAGGTAACCCATTAGAGCATGTGGCTGATCTTAAGATTGAGCAGATAATCAAGATTGCCAAGATGAAGGAGGATGGCCTGAGTGGCAAGGATTTAAAGGCAAAAGTCAAGGAAATCATTGGCACATGTAATTCCATGGGTGTTAAAGTTGAGGAGATGCATGCAAGGGATGCTCTCAAAGTTGTTGATGAAGGAAAGTTTGATGAGAAGATAAAAGCTGAAAAGACAGAACTAACAGCTGAGGAGCTCAAAGAGATTGAGGAAGAGAAGAAGAGATTACAGGAAGAACTGGCTGCTAAGAGAGAAGAATACCTTAAAAAAGCCAAGGCTATTATGGCTGATATGGAAGGTAAGGAATCAAAAGATATTAAGAAGAAGCTTGTAGAAGCAGAGATACCAGAGCCAATCATTAATGAGGTGTTACCAACAGAAAAAGAAGCGCCACCCGGAGTACCAGGAGCATCTAAGCCTGGTGAAAAACCTGGTGAGAAAAAACCAGAGGAAAAGCCTGCTGAAAAGAAGTAAAATAATTTTTTTATCCTAACTTATTCTGCAAGAATACAATAATATGATTATAAGAATAACTATTGCTAGGATTGCCCACCAGAACAGTTTTTCATAAGGACGAGATTTTAGTTTTTCAGGCATAATAGTAGTGGGAGTTATTTATTATAAATATTTTTCTAAAAAAACAGCAAGCTTTTTAAACCTTTTACTATTCGCATCTCTTTATGGTTCAGAGAAGAGGCGGTAGCCGAAGAAAGACCAGATATAAATTAAAGAAGTCTAAGAAGCTTAAAGGAAAGCTGAGTCTTAGAAGATACTTAGAGGAGTATAAGCCAGGAGAAAAAGTAATCTTAAAACCAGATCCTTTTGTTCAGCAAGGCTTATTTCATCCAAGGTTTGGAGGCAAGACTGCTATTATTAGCAATAAGATAGGCTCATGTTATGAGGTTGTTATAAAGGATTTTAAAAAAGAGAAAAAATTAATAGTTCACCCTGTTCATATGAAGAGGTGTTAGCATGGCAAAACCAGAGGTTATTGAGAAAAAATCAATCAACATGGCTGTTCTTAGAGAGGAACTGGCCAATATTAAGAAGCGTGACAAAGAATTAAGCTTCAGAGGTACTAAGACAGAGGAGTATGTTAATGAGTTTGTTATTCTAAAGCCAAAACAAGCAGAAGAACTCTATAAGAAGCTTGAAAAATTAAATATTCCCAGGCTTAAAGAAGTTCATATTAACAAAATCATTGATATCATGCCTAGCAATGTTGAAGAACTAAAAGTGATTATGCAGGGCTACTCATTACCAGTAACCAATGAGAACCTAAAGAAGATTGTTGATGCTGTATCAAAGTATTTGCCTGAGAAGAAGAAATGAAATTTAGGAGGCTAAGTAAAATGGCAAAAAGAAAAGTTAATTGGATCTTAACCCTTATCATGTCTATTTTATTTGGGGGTCTGGGTGTTGACAGGTTTATAATGGGACATGTAGGATTAGGAATTCTAAAACTTATTATAACAATTATTACTCTGGGTTTTGGAGGATTTATTTGGTGGCTTATTGATGTAATACTTATCGCTACCAAGTACAAGTTCAAGGATGTTGAATGGGTTACATAATAGTTTTTTACTTTTATTCTTTTATTTAAAATACATTTAATATCTTAAATAATTCAATAAACTTTAAATAAGAGTTATCATAGCCTATTATTAGAGGAGGGGATTTTAGAACAATTTAAAGTAGTTAGGGGTGTATTTGTTATGGAGAGAAAAAAGGAAGAAGAAGCCATAGTGCTGGACTTTTTGCAGAATGGCTATCCCTTTGATAACAGGCCTATGCACTTAAAAACACCTATTGTCCAGGCTATTGGCAAGAACAACTTCACCCTCCTAGAGCTGGTACCAAGAAAAGGAATATTTCTGCAACCCTATGAAGAAGTATACATTGGTGATGCTAAGAGGGATAAGATTCATCATATTAATGGCAAAATACCTACTAATAAGCTCACCCAAACAGCCAAGTCAGAACTAAAGCACGTAATACAAGAGCTTGTTAAGAAGCAGGAATCCAAGTTTGTTGAGTTCTTTAACAAAGCCCAGCCTATAAGCACACGAATGCATATCCTTGAACTACTCCCAGGGGTTGGTAAAAAGCACATGGGAGAGATTGTTAATGAGCGCAAAGCAGATCCTTTTAAGGATTTCTCTGATATTAAGAAAAGGGTTAAGTTAATGCCTGACCCTGTAACAACTATTATGAGAAGGATAATCTCTGAGCTAGAAGGAAAAGAAAAGCATTTATTATTTGTTGATAGGCCTGCTCCTAAAGAGGAATAGATTTATAATTGGTTTTGTACCAGTCAGAATTCTTCACAATTTCAAGATATTTAGGTTTTAATTTATCATGTAATTGTCTATAAAAATCAGGGTTTTTCTCTAACAAATTCCTAACAACACTATCAATTCCAATACTCTGAGCAAAAAAGAATTTCACTAAGTTACCAACATAATTAGGTATGTGCCTCGTACATTTTAAAGGAAAATACACTAAAGTTGGAACAAATACTACAGACACAAAACCCGTAGTTACACCAAACCCCATCCTATCAACTAAGTTTAATTTTTCTTCACTCATAATTAAAAAGTAGGTAATCTTACTTTATAAATATTTCTCTAAAATAACAGAGATAAAATAATTTTCTT
>DAOWFR010000079.1 GCA_030637925.1 Methanobacteriota archaeon | reverse complement strand
TAAGTATTCTAAGCTTCCTGTAGCATTTATTACTGCTTGCCTAAAACTCTCTCCCTTCTTTATTAGATAAAATGCCTTTGGTATTTCTTCTTTGCTCAGGCTCATTACCTTATTATAATTTCTAACATATTCAGAAGGAATCCCGAGTCTTTCTCCTATTTTGATTATAACAACAGGCCCGTTCCTACCTTGGATTACTTCTTTATTGTTATACTCTGCTATTCTTCTCCAGAGAGAAGGGTTGCCAGTGATATCTCCTACTATTTCTGCTAGATTAGTGCCTTTTACGTGTACAAAATAAGATAGTTCTTTATTATCTATTATAGAAGGAATGGTTTGGTGCCTTGAGTTATAACTCTTTACCTCACTTGATTTTTTAAAAGGCTCTTTTCTTTTTCTTATTTCAGGAACATATTCTCCTCTTTCCTTTGATATGCTTTTAAAACCTTCAACTGTTTCTCCTAATAATTCATTTTTACTTTCTAATCTATCAACTTCTCTTTCAAGATTATTAATCGTCTTAGACTTTTCTTTTAATTCTTGCTCTGTTTGTGTATATTTTTCTTGAAGTTTAACATTACCATTTGATAACTCGCTCACTGTCGTGTTAAGGTCTTTTATTTTTACGTCTTGATACTTTGCTATTGATACCTCTGATCTTACTTTCTTCCATGTCTCTCCTATTTTTTCATTTACATAACTGTAGTGTGTTGCATAATAAGATAATGCTACTAGGGTCCCTATTGCAAGGTATTTTTTGAAGGTTGGTGGATAAACAATTTTCCATACCTTTTCTCCAACATTTTTTATTATTAGATAGCTTCCTACCACTGCTACCCCTGTTCCTATTGCTAGTTTGGTACCAATACCCAATTTCTTTTTCTGAACTTTTTGTTCTAGGTTTTGACTCATTTTATCAACCTCCTATTTTTGACATGCTTTTCCTGTTAGAAGAAGTGTTTAAAATAACCTCCTGAGAAAAAATCGGATAAAAAACACAGAATCCGAATGAATTAAGGTTTTGCTCGGAAGTGGATTTTTGGTCCTTTTTCACTCACTAAAGAACTCTTCTTTTTTTACATGCTCAATAACATCATGTGTTTCAAGCTTTAGGATATTGAAATCACGAATGTCATCAAGGAACAAATAGAATTCTTTTATGGTTGGAAAAACAACATCAACCATATAATCATAAGTGCTTATTCTAAAAACAGAGTTAACACTCTCCTGGTCTCTTAGGTAACTGAGTAGTTCTTTATTATTCCTGGTCTTGACAAACACAAAGCTTCTAAAATAAAAGCCTAGCTTCTTGAAATCAATTAAGGAAGTGTGCCTGGTTATCACCATATTCTTCTTGAACTTTTTATAATTATCAAAAACAGTTGTGACTGGTATGCCTGTATCCTTGCTTATATTACTAAAACTCTTCCTAGCATTGTTTCTAAGGTGCTTTAGAATCAGTAAGTTGTTATTAGTCATCTTCATAATAATAATTTAACCCTACCCCTTAATAAAGCCTTGCAAAGAAAAAACGAAAAAATTTCACTGAATACGAAAAAATATTAAAACTATGCAAACAACCTTATATATCGATGGTCAAAAAAAAGGAAAATGTTTCTGTTCTTAAAAAGAAAATAAAATACTTAGAAGAAGAACTAGTAAGAAAAGAGCAAATGATAGAAAAACTGAAAAAAGAGAATATTGTTTTGTTCAAGACAGCACTTAAGCATTCTGAGAAGAAAGTGGATGAGGTAAGAAAAAACAAGGCAGTAAAAGAATAAGACGAGCTTTTTCTTTTCCGAAAAATTTAAAAATCACCTGTTCAAGAGATAGATTAATATGTATCCTGAAGATGCGGGACAGGACGAGTTTGTAGGGGTTTATGACGACGAAGGTAGAGAAAGGCTTATGAAGAATGATGAGATAAGCCCTGAGGAAGAAGCCTTTATGGCAGGCTATGATAGAGAAGAGGAGACAAAGGAGGAAACAGAGGATATCTATGAGAAGGCTTTTAACCAAGCAAAGCAAGAAGAGAATGAGAGGAGAAAACGGGCTAAGAGAAGACTGGCTGCAAAGAAGAGGGCTTTGAAAAAGAAGGCTAAGAAAAAGAAAGTTGCTAAGAAAAAGCCAAAAAAGAAAGTAGCCAAGAAGAAAGCAAAAAAGAAAGCAAAAAAGAAAGTAGCCAAGAAGAAAGCAAAGAAGAAAGCAAAAAAGAAAGTAGCCAAGAAGAAGACTTCAAAGAAGAAAGCAAAAAAGAAAAAAGTTAAGAAAAAAGCTGTCCGAAGGACCACTAAAAAAGTTAAAAAGAAAAAAACAGTAAAAAAGAAAACAACTAAAAAGAAACCTAAGAGGAAACCGATAAAAAGAAAGGCACTAAAAAAGAAGGCTAAAAAGAAAGTTGCCAAGAAGACGGTTTCGAAGAAGAAAGTAAAAAAGAAAGTAGCAAAGAAAAAACCAGCAAAAAATAAACTGCTAAGAAGGCTTTTTAAGAAGAAAAAGAAGAAGTAAGGGCTTACAACTCAAAGATGTCATAAGACCAAGTAATGTATTAATCAAGATTATTTAATCTTTTTCTCTTTTACTTCAATTAGTAGTTCTTTAATAAACTCATCAACTTTTCTAGGACCTTTAATCTCATTGTTCCTAGTCCTGACATTAACAGTGTTATCTTTTTGCTCTTTGTCACCAACCACAAGAATATAATTAACTTTCTCAAGCTGTGCATCTCTTACCTTCTTGCTAGTGCTCTCAGAGCGCTCATCAACCTCTACTCTTAAACCTGCTTTCTTCATTTCATTAGCTACTTTTCTGCCATAATCCATGTGCCTCTCAGCTATGGGCAATACTTTAACCTGCACAGGATTAATCCATAAGGGTAATTTGCCTGCAAAGTGCTCAATAAGAAGGCCTATAAAACGTTCAACAGCTCCGAGTATAGTCCTGTGAATCATGACTGGTCTGTGCTTTCTTCCATCCTTGCCATCATATGTTAAATCAAACTTCTCAGGCATTGCAAAGTCAAGCTGGATTGTAGCACACTGCCAGGTCCTGCCAATAGCATCCTTGATATGAAAATCTATTTTTGGGCCGTAAAAAGCACCTTCTCCTTCATTTATTTTATATTTCTTGCCAGATTTATCAAGCACTGCCTTAAGCTTAATCTCTGCAAGGTTCCAGAGCTTTTTATCACCCATGGCTTTCTCAGGCCTTGTTGAGAGTTCCATGTGATAATCAAAACCAAAAGTACTATAAAGTTCATGTGTGAAGTCAATAAGCTCTTGAAGCTGGTCTTCTACTTGTTCTTCTGTACAAAAGATATGAGCATCATCCTGGGTAAAGTATCTTACTCTGAATAAGCCAGAAAGTACTCCTGAGAGCTCGTGCCTGTGAACTATGCCGAACTCACCTGCTTTTATAGGCAGTTCTCTGTAAGAATGAAGTCTTGTCTTGTATATTAAGATGTTTCCAGGGCAGTTCATAGGCTTAATAGCATGCTCAACATCATCAATGCTTGTGAAGTACATGTTTTCTTTAAAATGCTCCCAGTGACCTGACTGGAGCCAGAGGCTCTTGTTAAGAATAATAGGAGTCATGTTTAACTGGTAATTCCTTTTTTTCATAAGTTCTATTGTGTAATCAACAAGCTTTCTCCAGATAAAGGTCCCTTTGTCATGGAAAAAAGGCATTCCAGGAGCCTCATCATGAAAACTGAACAAGTCCATTTCCTGCCCAAGCTTTCTGTGGTCTCTTTTCTTGGCTTCTTCCATCATCTTAAGGTGCTCACTTAGCATCTTGTTGTCAGGAAAGCTAATTCCATAGATTCTTGTGAGCATCTTCTTGGTGCTGTCACCACGCCAGTAAGCACCTGCTGGTTTAAGAAGCTTGAGTGCTCCTATGAACCCTGAGTTAGGAACATGAGGTCCTCTGCACAAATCCTCAAATTCTCCTAGCTTATAAGTGGTTATTTTCTCAGAATCAGGTAGCTCATTTATTAGTTCAAGCTTGTAAGGCTCATGCTTAAATATTTTTAAGGCTTCTTGCTTGTTTACTTCTCTTCTTATAAAGGGAAGCTTTTCTTGTATTATCTTTTTTATCTCCAACTCTACCTTTGGGAGGTCTTCCTCTTTTATCTTAAGGTTATCAAAATCATAGTAAAAACCGTCCTCAATACTAGGGCCAATAGCAACCTTAACTTGTGGGTAAAGCCTTTTAACAGCCAGGGCCATTACATGGCTGCTTGAGTGCCTGAACAAGTCCATGCCAGCATCATCTTCAAAGGTAAGAATGTCAAAGTCTCCGCTCTCCTCAACAGGAGCTGATAAGTCTATTACTTTGTTGTTTATAACTGTAGCTAAAGCTTTAGCTAATTCTTTCTTGAACTTTTGCTTGACAACATCCTCAGCCTTGATTCCCTTATCAAACTCAGCTTTGGACTTGTCTTTGAACTTTAGTTTTATCTTATCTGCCATTATAGTATTAGGGGTTAAGTTATTATTTAAAGGTTTTGGGTATAAAGAGAAAAAAGAGGTCTTTACCTTCTGCCCACAGTGTACTGGTAAGTGTTCCTCTTCCCAGTATTCCTGTACTTAATAAGATTAGTCTTTCTCAGCTTTTTCAAGGACATGGTTACTGAGCCAATACTAACTTTTAGCTTTTCTGATATCTGTCTAGAAGTAAACCATCTGCCTTTGTTCTTGCATAGAAAATCATATACTTCTTGTTGTCCCATTAAAACTCACCTCGGAGAGTTTTACGGGGCTCAAAAAAGTATCTTTTTTGTTGTCCCATTTCACCCTCCTCTTAAAGTATTTGATGATGTTAACTATATAAGTCTTTCCCTTTTTTACAATCACCATGTTATGATTGTTATTATGACCATTATAAAACCAACACCAAGAGCTATCCAGGCATAGAGCTCGTACTGAGTAAGACTCTTAAAATAAACCTGTACTTTCTGGAAAAACCTGTTAATAACAGTATTCAACTGATTAATGTTAAAACCCATAATACTGCTTATACTTGATTTAAGAGTATATAAACCTTTGTAATGATTAAGAAGTTAGTAAAGAACAAATAATGTTCAGCAAGCTTTTTAAACCCCTTTATAATTCCTTGAGATTAGAGGTGAATTTGTAATGTCAGAGCAAATAACTCCTAAGAAGATTACTAATTACTTATTTGAAATTCCAAAAACAGGTAAGATGAAGGTTCCTGTTAAGATTTATGTTAGTGAGAAGCTTCTTAAAAAACTAGGAGAGGATAATAGCTTGCAGCAAGGAATAAATGTGGCTACTCTTCCAGGAATATATAAGGCTAGTATTATGCTGCCTGATGCTCACCAGGGCTATGGCTTTAGTATTGGAGGGGTTGCTGCTATTGACTTTGAAAAAGGTTGTATAAGTCCTGGAGGTATTGGCTTTGATATTAACTGCGGGGTTAGATTACTCACAACTCCGTTGAAAAAAGAAGAAGTAGAACCAAAGATTAAAGAACTATTAAATTCATTATTTAGGAATGTGCCTAGTGGTGTTGGTTCTCAGAGCTTTATAAAACTAAGTGACCAAGAACTAGATACTGTTCTTAACAAAGGAGCAGAATGGGCTGTTGAGCAAGGCTATGGATTTAAAGAAGACCTTGAGAGGTGTGAGGAAGGAGGCAGTATGAAGCAGGCAGACGCTAATAAGGTGAGTAATAAGGCTAAGTCAAGAGGTAGGAAACAACTAGGCACCTTAGGAGCAGGCAATCATTTCCTAGAAGTACAGTTTGTTGATAAGATTTTTGATAAAAAAATAGCACAGGCCTTTGGCATAAAAGAACAAGGACAAGTAACTATTATGATTCACTGTGGTTCTCGTGGGCTTGGTCATCAGGTGTGCTCTGATTATCTTAGAAGAATGGAGGAAGCAGACCCTGAGTTGATGAGGAGCCTACCTGAGAAAGACTTAATCTATGCAAAAGCAGGAACTCAGCTTGCAAAGGATTATTTTGCAGCAATGGCGGCTAGTGCTAATTTTGCATGGGCTAACAGGCATATAATTGCTCACCAAGTAAGAAAGAGTTTAAAAGAGATGTTTGGCTTAGAGCCTGAGCAGATTAAAACTGTGTATGATGTTGCTCATAACATTGCAAAGATTGAAGAGCATGAAATTGATGGAGAGAAAAAAAAGGTTTATTTGCACAGAAAAGGAGCAACAAGAAGCTTACCAGCAGGACATCCTAACACTCCTAATGTATATAAGGATGTTGGTCAGCCTGTTATTATTCCTGGAAGCATGGGAACCTCTAGTTATTTACTTGTAGGAACACAAAAAGCTCTTGAAGAGACTTTTGGAAGCACTGCTCATGGTGCTGGCAGGGTTATGAGCAGGACAAAGGCAATAAGGAGTTTTAGAGGCGAGCAGATTAAAAAAGAACTTGAAGAGCACCACATATATGTTAAGGCTGCTAGTTGGAAAGGGATATGTGAGGAAGCACCCCAGGTTTACAAAGACATTGATGAGGTGGTAAAGGTCAGTCATGAAGCAGGTATAGGCAACCTTGTGGCAAGAGTAAAGCCTATAGGTGTGGTTAAGGGTTGAGAATTAGACATCAATAATCTTTCCTTTCTTGCCAACATTTATTACTCTTGTCTTGCCAATCTTTTCTTCTAGTCCTTCTGCTTCATGCACATGACTGCATAACAGGATGTCTGGCTTGAACTTCTCTATTGCTTTTCTCACCCCTGCGCTGCCTGGAAAGAACTGAGTAAATTTTTCCATCTTTGTGCCTGAGGGATGAACATGGGTTATCATTATCTTCTTGTCAAGATACTTTATCTTTTCAAAGCCTTTTTTTAACAAGTCATAGAACTCTTTCTCTGAGAGCTGGCTTAATCCAATGTTTGCTCCTCCTGCTCCAAACAAGCCAACATTCTTGTACCTAACACTATACCCATGAATGTTCTTTATTCCATAAACATCTGCTAAAAAGTCAGCAGTGGCTACTGTCTCATGATTGCCTGGTATGAGGAGCACTTTAAGGTTTCTCTTCTTAAAAGGACCTATTATATTATCAGTGCTTCTCTCTGCAAAGGTTATGTCTCCGCACAGCACTACTAGGTCTGCATGTTTTTCTTTTGCTTGTTTTGCCAGTTTCTCTGCTGTTCTTGTATCTCCATGTATGTCTCCTGCACTAAAGATTCTTAGCTTATGTTTTTTTGTTTTCATTTTTAGCGCCGCAGGCCAATTAATTATTATTTTTAATTTTAATTTATTATTTTGATTTTATTTTTTGATTATAATTTTTAATTGCTCCCTTTGGGCGAGGCTTACCTTTCCATTATCTCTACTTCTTTCTTCTCAAGGTGAATAATGGTTGAAGGCCTTCCTTTAAGCTCTCCATCATATACTATATAATCAACTCTTTTCTTTATCTCAGAGTCAAGGTCTTCTATGCTGGTCATAAAGTCTCCGCCAGTAACATTAGCACTGGTTGTTATAACAGGCACTTTCATTTTCTTTATATAATTATAAAACCAGTGGTTAGGAATCCTTATGCCGATTGTATTGTTTTTAGGATTAACATTAGGTGCAAAGAATTTCTTTTTCACTTTTAGTATTAAGGTGTAAGGCCCTGGTAGTTTCTCAACATACTCTTTTGTTTTTTCATTAGTCTCACAGTACTCATATATCATGTTCTTGTTAGGGATAATTATTGAGAAGGGTTGGTCAGGACTATTCTTTATATCTCTAATCTTTGCAACAAGCTCTTGGTTAGTTGCATCACACCCAAGACCATAGATGGTGTCTGTTGGATAGATAAAAATGCTTTTCTTTAGCTCGTTCACCAGCTTTGCTTCGTGTCGTAACTCATCCTTATTAATTACTCTCATCTTAGAACAAAGAAATAGTGTTGTGTTTAAAAAGTTTAGGAAATTAAGTTATAAATTCCTTATGCTCTGCCTTCTTACACTCTGTTGCCAATAAAAATCTTCAAGAAAACCTACCTTACTAGCATACTCCTCCCATTCCATAAATTTTTTTTCCCTGAATATCATTGTGTAATAAACAAATAAGTGGTTATCTGTTCTTCTTCCTCTGGCTCTATTAGCTCATGCTCTTTCATAACTTGAACTAACTCCTGATTATAGTTTGTTCCTTCATATCTTTTTGCTTCTGCTGCCATTTACCCACCTCCTTAGTAAAATTCTTTTGTGTTTATCTTTCTCTTGGTAATGTTCTTTATCTGGACAAAGAACAGGCTCTGAATATACTTTGGGTTTTCGTGTAAAGCAAGCATTTTGTATCACCTTAAAATCTTGTTTTTTATTTTAAGGCCCAAAAAGTGTTTTACTTTTTGATGCCTCTATAACTAGAACATAGCCTCTTTTCCTTTAAATACCCTACGCACACATGTCCAGTGCTTAAACATATTTATAGACGAGAAAAAAGGGTAAGAACAGTGTCTAGTGTATAAAAAGACCTGATTTAACATCTCTCTCGGGATTTTATAACCTTTTCAGGGATTTTATAGAACTGAACAATACTCTTTGGATTACGCGTATTATTTTCATGATAGAGCCTTATTGGTAAAAATGCATTAGCTTTTTCTCCATTTTTAAATTCAGGGTATGCTTCCTTAACCAGGTCATGTAAGCTACCTTTTCCTGGAATGTCTTGAGCATGACCGATAGGAGTGAGGTCTGATGCCTTTAATGGTATAAACATCTTATGTTTAGGCTTTGCAGGATCATATGCAGCCAGTACATGCCCAATGCTTACGATTAGATAATAGCTCATTTCTTGCACCTCAACTAATATAAAAGGTAAGGCCTTCTCTTTTATAAATATTATGCATAATAACTACTGGTTTATAGTCTTATAAGGATTTGTATTTCCAACATGATAATTAGGTATAAGAATAATCTGATTTCAAACTTAGAAACATTTATAAAATACTTTAAAGAAAAACAATATATATGAAGCTCTGGCTATTACTAGGAATCCTAAGCTACTTGTCCTATGCTATCTCTACTTCTATTGATAAGTATATGATGAATCATAAATATGGTGTTTTCAGAACCAATACAGTAAAAATGTTCTTTGACGGAGTAATATTATTAATAATCGGTTTAATTTTCTTTGACTTGAACTTCACACCCAATATAATTTTATGGTCCTTAATACTAGGTGTTATTTATGCTCTTGGAGGAATAATATACTTTACTGTATTAAAATTAAAAGATGTTGGGCAGGTTATCCCTTATTTCCAGTCTTCAGAAATCCTGCTGGTATTTGTTGGCTCACTATTATTATTTAATGAATTTGTTACCATATTCAATTATTTTGGTGTTTTCCTGATTTTAATAGGGGTTTATGCAGTACTCTCAGAAACAGGTATTAAATTTCCTAAATTAGACAAAGCGTTTTTCTTAGTCTTGTTAATAGTTATTATAGACGTGGTTTACTGGTTATTAGTCAAGAAATTACTATTTGATATAAAACCTATAAATCTTGCTATAATGATGTATTTCTCAACTACATTAATCTTATTTGTTTATCAAGTATTGTTTAGAAAACAATCCTTAAGCTCTTTAATAAGCTTTAAACCCAAGATTCCTAAGATAGCTCTTGCTGCATTTTTTGGTGCCATGGGAACCTTTCTAATTTACTCTGCTCTATCTATTGGAGATATATCAAAAGTATACCCGATAGCTGGAATACAATCAGTTTTCATATTCATAATAGCCTCAATATTCTTAAAAGAAAAGTTTTATTGGCATAGAATGATAGGCACAGTAATAGTGTTTGCAGGGATTTTTCTTATATCGCTATAATTCTAATTTAAAGAACTAAAAATCAAAAAGCAAGCCTTCTCTTAGGGTTGTTACTTGTTTTGGCAGGTCAAAGCTCCATGTCTGATCATTTAACAAGTAGTGTTCCCCCAGCACGTTTATCACTCTGCTTAAGGCTTCATCCTGTATAACCCATGGTAAGGCTTTGATTTCTTCATCTGTTAATAAGTTGTGCTTAAGATATTCTTCTAGGAATATTTGCGCCCTGTGCTTGATATCTGTGCCTATATCATTTTTTTTCTCTGTTTGTTTTCCATAAGTCCTTGCCATTCTGTGCATCGCAAAGCCAAAGTCTCTTGCTCTTTGTGAGTAACACACAGAGTCAAAGTCTATGAATGCAAGCAGGTCTTTGGTTGTCTTGTGAAAGAGTAAGTTGTGGGGGTGCACATCATAGTGTATTATATGGCTGGGCAAGGCGTCTATTTTATTTGCTATTATTGTCTTGGATATGTGATCTACTTCATCAATAATACTTAAAGCATAGTGGTCATATTCTGTTGTTGGTTCTATTGATTCCAGTGTTTTGATTATTTCCTCTAGTCTTACTCTGTTGTGAATAATGTGCTCTCCATTCAGTTCTCTGATTTCTTCTTCATAAGGGATATCTGAAAGGACTTTGTGAAATTTGCCCAGGTTTGAAGCTACTTGTCTGAGTTCGTACTGTGAACCATCAAAGTGTTCACTATCTATAAACTTGTATAAACAATAAATCTCTCCAAAGTCAAGATAGGTTTTTTTATTTGTAGTTGGTACTAAAACAGGTGTAGGAACCTTATTCTGATGAAAATACAACAAACAACTGTTAACCATGTATTGTTTTTTAGGGCTGTTTATATGGCTTTCTTTTATAATGTGTGTTCCTGTGTCAAGCTCTACTTTGAAATTATTGCTTGCTTTGTCTACACCTTCCCATACCTGTTCTATGCTTTCTATTGCTAATGGTTGCCAGCCTCGTTGTAAAACATCTGAGAGCTTATCAAATACTTGTTTAGAAACAGGTCTGTATTCTATGCTTGTTGTTCCATGGTTGAATGGGTCAAACTGTGTGTATGATATCTGAGGCATAAACAAGGGTAAGATTTGCGTTTATTTAAAAACTTTGTGGTGAGTTACTACTGCGGAATCAATAATCAGTCAGCTTCTTCTCAACAATGGTTGTGCTGCCACCACTACCTCTCTGCTTTTTTGTAGAAATAAACTTGTTCTTGTCAAGCTCTGCTATTTTTCTTTGAAAAGTCTTGTAAGTATGCTTTCCTCCTTTATCCTGATATATCTTATATAAATCCCCTATTTTTTTTCCAGAGTGCTTTTTTACAATGCTCAGAATAAATCTTGCGTCTTCTTCAAGCTCTGCACTGCTCTTAATACTAAAGTCATCAAGCTTTGAAACTGCTTTTTCAACATCTGGAAGAGATATCTTTTTCTTGCTC
The DNA here is from genome assembly GCA_030637925.1 of Methanobacteriota archaeon. GTDB lineage: Archaea > Nanobdellota > Nanobdellia > Woesearchaeales > SM23-78 > SM23-78. The sequence goes on along the minus strand of DAOWFR010000079.1, from coordinate 6,100 downwards.
TGCTCCTCTGCTACAAGAGCTGCTTCTCTCATAAGGAATAACCCTGTTCTTATATCCTTTAATTCATAAGTCTTCTTTGCTATCCTTTTAAAAGCAGGCTCCTCCCATACTCCTTCTGGAAAAGCATAACTTGCTCTTAGTTTTAGGATTTCTTTGGTTTCATGTTCATTGTACTGCTTGAACTCAAGTAGCTCAGGCATCAACCTTGACTTTATCCTGCTGTCAAGAGTAGTGATCCACTCCTTGAAATTAGTGATTAAGCAGATGCTCTTCTTGTAGATATCCTCAAGAATAAAGTATAAGAAATCATAATCTTCTGCTTTATCTATTTCATCAAATACAAAAGCAGCTGTTTTTTTGTTAACCATGCTAGCAATAACCTTGTAAAGATCAACTGTTTTCTTGTTCTGCACTAATCTATAGCCCAGATGCTCGCATATCTCCACTAACACTTTGTAAGTAGTCTTGTTCTGCCAGCAATTAATATATATTGGATAAATCTCGTCTGTTTGCTCTTCAAGCTCTCTAATAACATGCCTTGCAGCTGCTGTCTTGCCAATACCAGGAGGACCACACATCACAACATTCCTCCCATTACGTTTCTTGAATAAAGGCTTGATACACTCAGCAATGAATCTCTGCTCTTTTTCCCTGAAAGGCAATACTTTGGGCAAGAACTCAAAATCAAGAGCATCCTCATTCTTGATAAGGCTCTCACCATCCTTAAGCATATTATCAAATAACCCCATAGTATAAAGAGATAAAAGAGATGTTTAAATATTTTTTGCAAGAAAAGGCGGAAGGATTACGTATAGAAAAGTATTTAAAATTTAAGAATAATCATTTCTTATTATGAGATATTCTGAGCTAGCAAGCATCTATGAGGCCTTGGAAAAGACAAGCAAAAGGCTGGAAAAAACATTCATCATATCAAAGCTCTTTAAGAAGACTAAAGAAGAGGATATTGATAAAATAGTTCTTTTAATCCAAGGAAAATTGTTTCCTCTATGGAATGAAACCAAGTTAGGAGTGAGTGACAGATTAGTTATAAAGGCAATTAGTGTTGCTACTGGTATTTCTCCTGCAAAGATTGAGGAAGAGTGGAAAAAACTCGGTGACTTAGGCTTAGTTGCAGAGAAACTAGTAACAAAAAAATCCCAGGCTACTCTGTTCTCAAAAGAACTCACTACTGAAAAAGTGTTTAATAACCTAAGAAAGCTTCCTACATTAGAGGGTGCTGGCAGTGTTGACCAAAAGATTAAGATTATTGCAGAATTATTATCCAGTGCAAAACCTCTTGAAGCAAGATATGTTGTTAGGACTGTTCTTGAGGATTTAAGAGTAGGAGTCGGGTCTGGCAGTATTAGGGATGCTCTTGTATGGGCTTTCTTTGATAAAAAAGTAAGGGTTCATTATGACGAGAAAGAAAAAACCATTAGTCCTGACAACAGGGAAGAATATAATAAGCTTGTTGATGCTGTTCAGCACGGCTTTGACTTAAAAGCTGATTATGGAGAAGTTGCTAGGATGATTTTAAAAAAGGGAGAAAAGGCTTTTGGAGAGCTAACTCTTGAATCTGGAAGCCCTATTAATGTAATGCTCTATCAGAAGGCTAAGGACTTAAAAGAGGCTTTTGAAAGAGTTGGCAAGCCCTGTGCTCTTGAATATAAATATGATGGCTTTAGAATGCAGATACACAAGAAAGGAAATATAATTAAGATTTTTACCAGACGATTAGATGAGGTTACTAAGCAGTTTCCAGAGGTTATTGAATATGTTAAGAAGTTTGTCAATGCAAAAGAGTTTATTCTTGACTCAGAGGCTGTTGGCTTTAATCCAAAGACAGGCAAGTACCTGCCTTTTCAGGCTATGTCTCAGAGGATAAAGAGAAAATATGATATTGATAAGATGGCCAAAGACTTTCCTGTTGAAGTTAATGTTTTTGATATCATGTCTTATCATGGAAAAAACCTGTTAAAAGAGCCTTTTAATAAGAGGAGAAAAATCCTTGAAAAAATAATAACCCCTCATAAGAAGAAGCTGGTTCTTGCAAAACAGATAATCACAGATGACTTAAAGAAAGCACAGATATTTTACAAAGAAGCATTAAAGGTTGGTGAAGAAGGAGTGATGGCTAAGAACCTTGAAGGCATCTACAAACCTGGCAGCAGGGTTGGTTATGGTGTTAAGGTTAAGCCTGTTATGGAGTCTCTTGACTTGGTTATTGTGGGTGCTGAGTGGGGCACTGGTAAGAGGAGTGGCTGGCTAACATCTTATGTATTAGCCTGTAGAAAAGGAGACAAGTTCTTGGAAATTGGTAAGGTAGGTACTGGTATCAAAGAGTTAGAAGAGCAAGGGGTTTCTTTTAAAGAGCTTACCATGAAGCTCAATCCCTTGATTATTTCAGAGGAAGGCAAAACTGTGAGGATTAAGCCTGAGATTATTATTGAGGTCAAGTATGAGGAGATACAGAAGAGCCCTACTTATGATAGTGGCTATGCTCTTAGATTCCCTAGGTTCGTTAGGCTTAGAGAGGACAAGGCTCTGAGTGATGTATCAGATATTAGTCTTGTCGAGGATTTGTATAAGGGGCAGAAATAATTTCTTTTTTGGAACATTGTTCCATTTTTGAAAAAATTTATATATTAGTTAGTTTTATGAATAGAATAATGTCTGCTAAGAACATTGTTGAGGAGTTCTTTAACAAGAAAACGCTCTCTATTCTCAAGCTCTTATTATTTGATGAGACAGACCAGTTTTATCTCAGGGAAATCTCTAAAAAGGCAAAGGTGCCTGTGGCTACTACCTTTAGGATTATTAAGAAGCTTAAAGAGATTGGTATTATTGAGGAGACTGTTATCAAGAAGACCAAATTATACTCTTTAAGTCATAATAAGAACACTAAGCTATTGGCTGATCTGCTCGAGGAGAAGAAGACTGTTATAGAGGAGTTTGTGAAGGATATTACTCAATTAGAGGGTGTTCAGATGATTATAAGGCATGGTGAGGAATCAAAGGATAAGACCAATATTCTTGTTGTTGGGAATAATATCAATGAAAAACTGGTTAAGCAAGAAGTTGGAGGAATAAAGGAAAAATATAAGTTTAATATTATTGAACTCATTCTTGAGCCTGCTCAGTTCAACCAGATGTCTAGCATGGGCTTGTTTCCTGGCAAAAAGGTTATTTTATGGGAACGCTCGTCGACAAAGCTCTAAAAGACCTGTTTTCCTTTCAAAAAAATATATTTTACAGAACAATAATATTTATATATTACTTATAGACTAAAGAATTTAATAAAAGAAGGGTGTGTTCTGGCTTTAACAGAAACTTTTAAGCACACTTCTATGGCAAAAAGACGAGAAAAATCAGTTTTGGCGAACTGATTTGACTTCAAAGAATGTATGGCTTCTAGTAGTGGAGAAAGTAATCCACATATATAAATATTTTGACATTACAAAATACATTTTGGAGAATATATGTCAGGATAGATGAAAACAAAGCAAAAAACAGAGGGGTAAAGGAAAATGGAGTTTGTCGTGAATAATGCAATGAAACAAGACCCAACAGCCAATGCGTACGAGGAGATAGAAGTAAAGCAAGCCAACATAAAGGTTATTGGTTGTGGAGGAGCTGGTAATAATATGGTAAACTGGCTCTATAAAAAAGGCATAAAAGGAGCAGAGATAATAGGGTGCAATACAGACCAGCAGCATCTGAACATGATAGAAGCTGACAGGAAATTTCTGCTCGGACAAGACTTGACCAAAGGACTTGGTTGTGGAGGCTTCCCGGAAAGAGGTGCAGAAGCAGCGCAAGAGAGTCTTACTGTCATAAAAGACGCGCTGAAAGAATCAGATATGGTATTCATCTGCTCAGGAATGGGCGGAGGAACAGGAACAGGAGGATCACCTGTAATAGCACAGGTAGCAAAGGATGTTGGAGCCATAGTAATAGGCACAGTAACCATGCCCTTTAAGATTGAGAGGGCAAGGGTTGACAAGGCAGAGTTTGGCTTACAACAATTAAGAAAGACATCAGACACAGTTATAGTTATTGATAATAACAGGTTGGTGCAGATTGCAGGCAACCTGCCAGTGCAGCAAGCATTTGCAGTTGCCAATGAACTCATAGCCACTATGATAAAAGGAATAGTTGAGACTATTGCAGTGCCAAGCCTGGTAAACCTGGACTATGCTGATGTAAAGGCAATAATGACAGAAGGAGGAGTTGCAAGCATAGGAGTAGGAGCAAGTGATACTAATAACAGAGTAGAAGAAGCAGTTCAAGGAGCTCTAAGCAATCCATTATTGGACATCAGCTATGAAGGAGCAACAGGAGCAATAATCCATATCCATGGAGGACCAGACATGACTCTTGACGAGATTAGCAAGGCAGGAGAGCTTGTAACCCAGAACATGGATGATGAAGCCAATGTTATCTGGGGAGCAAGAGTCACAGAGGATATGAAAGGCAAGCTAACAGTAATGACTATTATAACAGGAGTCAAGAGCCCATGGATACTTGGAAAGCTCACACCAGTGCAAGAACAAGAAGCCAGGCAAGATTTATCAGATGAGCTTGGCATAGAAATTTTTGAATAAAGGGTTAAAGGAGCTTCCTTTACCCCTTAAATTATTTTTTATGGTCAGCTTTTTAAACTGAGTTCTGGCCTTCACCTTTTGTATCACCCCCAAAATCCGATTCAATGGTGAAGGCTTTTTTTTATTTTTTCACAATACATCATAAGGGCTTTTTATCTTTTTCAAATCAGAATTCGCAACATTCGTATATATCTGAGTTGTTTGAAGACGAGAATGACCCAGTAATTTCTGGATATGCCTAATATCAACACCCGCCTCTAATAAATGTGTTGCAAAACTATGCCTCAAAGTGTGCGGAGTCACACGCTTCTTAATGCCTGCAAGCTTAGCAGCTCTAGCCACTATTTCCTGCACAGACTTATTAGAATACTTCTTGCCATTCAATTCAAACAAATAATTCTCTCCAGAAACATACTTCCTAAGTATTGACTTTGTTTTCTTTGAAAGAATGGTAAGCCTGTCCTTCTTGCCTTTTGCCATCTTAACATGGATAGTGTTATCAATCATATTAATATCTGAAAACTTAAGATTAATCAATTCAGACAACCGAAGACCTGAGGAATAAAGCAGAGCAACCACTAATCGATGCTTCACATTATTCAAAACATTAATCATCTTGTTAATATCAGACTTTGAAAGCACAACAGGCAAACGCTTATCCTTCTTAGGAATAAAAACCTCATTCTTAAACCCTGTAAAGAACTGAATAGCAGCACTTGTCAGCCTCACAGTGTTAGAAGCATAATCTTTCTCAATCAAACTCAGAATATAATCATCCCTTGACAAACCAGAAGACCTGAACTTAGAATAATGATAAACATAGTTCTGGATTGTGTTCCTAGAAAACCCCTTTAACTTCATCTCTTTAATCTTATTATCAACGAAATCCACCATAAAAAAGCCTAAAAACGATGATATTAATAAAATCCACCCCTAAAAAAGCGGAAATAACACCCATTAAACGAAAAAACTATTCATTTAATAGATGTTAAATGCAATTGAAAAAGGGCAAACTAGAAAAAGATTTTAATGAAGTGTTCGTTGGTGAGTTTTACCATCATTGGTTGTCAATCTTAAATAAGCTCTTTCCCCATCATAATTTACAGTTCCTGTAATATTATCCATTAATCCAGAACCAACGAAATTTCTAAAAGAATCAAAATTTTGATCATCTGACATAGGAACATTAACTTTTTCTACAACGAGTTTTCCACTTTCTTCTCTCGCTGTGAGAGTTACTGGAAAACCTAATCTTTCATTTACTACATAACCTTTACAAATATCTTGTAATTGTTCTTGATTAAGTTCAATGTTCATGTAATACAGAGATACAAATCTCTTTATAAATTTTACTATTCATAGTCACTTAAATGTAGTAATTTTACTGAATAAGTTTGCCCTTTTTCAACTTCTTCGGATTTACTTCGTAAATCCTCGACCACATTGCATTCTCCTCCCTTCGGTCGTCGGGGCATTTAACAGCGATTTAACGGTTC
>DAOWFR010000047.1 GCA_030637925.1 Methanobacteriota archaeon | reverse complement strand
GATTTTGCCCCTCCTTCTGATTATGTTGATATGAAACCTTGTAATTTAATAGGCAAGCAGCACAAGTTCAGGTTCTGTGCTTTGACACCCCAGGAAATATATGCTTATGATAAAGGAGATGGTCTTAAGTTAAAAGAGGTTTCTATTAGATTTGCTCTTGACCTTTATGATGCTCCTCCTCCTGCAATAACTTCTGATGGTAAAGAGGTTGATAAACCACAGGAGATGATAGAAGAGGAAGAAGCTAATGAATTAACAGAAGATAAAAAATGTGAAGACCTGGGCAAAGCAGAGTTTAAGCTTAAGGCTACAACTAGTGATTTAAAGCCTGCTTATGAGGGCTTTATTACAAACATAGCCACAACTATTCTTCCCCAACTCAAAGTCTTGCTTTTTGCCAAGAACTTCCTTATAACCAAGGATTCCCTGCCTGCTCTTGTAAGTGTGGAGCTTGACCTTAAGGGTGCTTCAGAGGACTGTGATATAGTAGGGCTTGTTTACAAGTGCGGTGTAGGAGTAACACCTTATAGGAATGGCAAGTTTGATTTTTCTAATCCAACAGGTTATGTGGATATTTCTCCTAGGTTTAATTCAGAATCAGATTTCTCTGCACAGGCTCCTGATGCTTGTATGTTATTTAATAATCCTGATGGCTCATTAATGGATAAACCTGTAAGGTATATGAAGCCCCAGATAGATGGAGATATTATTTCTTTTAGTGTTGAAAAGTGCACAGACCCTATTACTCAGTTCAAGAAAATGGAAGGAGTAGATATAATAACTTCTGCTCTGCAAGGCTTTGGCTATTACTTTGCTTTTGCTTATGTTGATAGTGCTAATAATTATGGTCCAGCAACTGTTAAGACAGTAGAGATCCCTTCTGTTCTTAGCCAGCTAGAAGATCAGCTTGGTATAAAGGACTGGCTTGTAATCAAGGATATTGTTATGGGAAACTATGACTCAATCTTTGGCTTGCTGGGCTTGGATGATGAGTTAAGGTTTATTAAGCGTGCCATGGCTGGGGCTTCTCTTGACAGGCTACTCATGAATCTTAAAGGAAATGCTCTTAACTCTGCTTATGATGAGATGGCTAAGAATATTAAGAATGATGATGCCAGAGATATATTTAATGACCTTGCAAGAGATGGAAAACTTGATAATAACTATGCAGGAAAGCTGTTAGAAGAAGTCAAGGATGAGCTTACTCCTAATGAGGTTGATAACTTGGTTGAGAAGCTTGATTCTCGTAATTTAAGAGAGGTATGTAATCATGCTACAGAGTTACCTTTAGAAAAGAAAAAAGAATTACTAAAAAAGGTTTATGATAAAGAAGAAGAGATTAAGGATATGAGTGAGAGAGAGGTTGATGCAAGGTTAAAGAGGGCTTGTAGAAAAAAAGAAGATGCTATTGAGATTATAAAATCATTTGACCCAGAGGATAAAATAGAGTATGCTAAGAACCTTATTAGCAAGAATCCTACTGAGATGATTGAAACAGTTAGTGATATTATAGGAGATGATAAAAAAGCAGAAGCAGTAAGGAATGTTCTTAACACTGTTTCTGACGCTGAAAGTGGATTGGCAAGGATAATAGCTTATGCTTCTCCTGATTATGTTAAGAAACAAGCTGTTGAATACATTACTGATAAAATACCAGGGTTTGACAAGTACAAGGACATTACCGAAATATTTTCAGATTTTGATAAGGGGTGTGATTAGTTATTCTATAACATAGAAAACTATTTAAAACACAACCTAGTTGTTTTTCTCATAACTATTTTCAGGGGGTTGTTTTATGATTAATATGCCTTTACCTCAGATTAAAGAAAGGATTTCTCAGAAGACAGGCTTGTCAGATGAAGAAATAAATCAAAAAATAAAGGCCAAGCTTAAGCAGTTACCAGGTCTGATTTCAGAGCAAGGAGCTGCTCATATAGTTGCTAATGAGCTGGGAGTAAAGCTCTTTGAGATTGGTGAGAAGCTTCAGATAAAGAATATTCTTGCTGGCATGCGTAATGTTGATGTTATTGGTAAGGTGCTTCAGAAGTATGAGCTTAGAGAGTTTCAGACAGAGAAGCGCTCTGGTAAGGTTGCTAATATGCTCATAGGTGATGAGACAGGTATTATAAGGGTTGTGATGTGGAATAATCAGGCAGAGCTCATCAACCAGTTAAATGAGGGTGATGTTGTTAAGGTTAGAGGAGGCTATGTGCGTGATAATAATGGTAGGAATGAGATTCATCTTAGTGAGATGTCAAAACTAATAATTAATCCTTCTGGTGTTGAGGTAGATGTCAAGCCTTACACCCCGCCTGTTGTTGTGAGAAAAAGCCTTGCTGATATAAAAGAGGATGATGCTAATGTTGAAATTCTGGCTACTATTGTGCAGGTATTTGATATTAATTTCTTTGAAGTGTGCCCGCAGTGCAATAAGAGGATAAGACTCAAAGATGAAGGCTTTGCGTGTCCAACACATGGCAAGGTAGAGCCAGGATATAATTATGTGTTAAACCTTTATCTTGATGATGGGAGTGATAATATAAGGGTTGTTTTCTGGAGGCAGCAAGCAGAGCAGTTACTAGGCATGGATAAGTCCCAGGTAATGGTGTTCAAGGATGACCCATCAAAGTTTGAGCCTATTAAAACAGAGCTTCTTGGGAATATTATAAAGGTGAGTGGAAGAGCTAATAAGAACCAGACCTTTGACCGTATTGAGCTGATTGCAAACAAGGTTGAGAAGAACCCTGACCCTGACGAGGAGATAAAGAAGTTGAAAGAAGAAGCAGCCAAGGTTGTTGAGCAGGAAGAGGAATCTCCTGGAATGAGCGATGAAGAAGTTAAAAAGGGAGTAGAAGAAACAAAAGAAGAGGTTAAGGAAGGAATAGAAGCAAAGGAAGAAGTTAAACCAGAAGTTAAAGAAGAATCTGAGGAAGTTAAAGAGG
>DAOWFR010000061.1 GCA_030637925.1 Methanobacteriota archaeon | reverse complement strand
CTCGAAATATATTTGATTATTAAAACTTTTCCTAAAACCTGCCGCTAAAGCCTCCTCCTCCTAAGCCTCCGCCACCAAAACCTCCAAAGCCACCCATGCCTCCACCGCCAAGGCCTCCTCCACCTCTGCCTCCTCTTCCAAACATGCTTGCAATGAACATGGCAGCTATAAAGTCACCAGCATGAGGCCTTTCTCCTTTCTTTCTCTTCTCACCTACTTTTTTCTTAGCATGCTTATAGCCTGCTACAATATTACCAATAATCATTATTAAGATGAAGAACGCCCAGAAACCCAGCCGAATCCTTGCACTCCTGACATTAGCATCAGGCTTACCTGCTCCTGTGGTTTCAAAACTATCATCTCCTCTTAGTATTCCACTAATAACCATTACACCATCAAGCAGTCCTTGCTCATAATTACCTTCTGCAAATTTAGGAGCCATTACCTCTCTCCCAATCCTGCCTGCAAGAGCATCAGGAATAATTGGCTCAATACCATAACCAACCTCAATCCTATAAGCCCTGTCATCAACAGCAAGCAAGAGCAAGATACCATTATCCTTTTCTTTCTCTCCCAATACATTATGAGCAAGATTAATAGAGTATTCTTCTATTGGTATATCTTCAGTTGTCCTTACAGTAGCAACAGCCATCTCAACGCTTGTATTAAGCTTTAAATCATAAAGAGCCTGGTTAAGCAGATTCTCATACTCAGGAGAAATAACATTAGCCTCATCATTAACAAAGCCTGTTAGTTTATCAAGAGCAAGAACTGGAGTAGAAAGAAGTATGATTAATAAAATAAAAACTGGCCACCTCATAAGAAAACGAATAAAGTTAATGTTAATAAAGGTTGTGGAATTATAACATTACAATTCAATCCCAAATTCAGGTAAAGCTTTTCTAAGTTTTTCAGCATTAACAAATTGATACACATACCCGATGCCTGCAGAACGAGCTACTTTAAGATTCCTAGACCAATCATCTATGAACAGGGTTGTTTTAGGATTAGAATCTACTCTTTGTAATGCGTATTCAAAGCTTTTAGCAGAACGTTTTGTATGGCCTGATTCAAATGAAAAACATTTTTCATCAAACCAATTTAAAAATGAAAACCTGGGCTCAATATAACTAATCCATTCTCTTGCATGATCAGATAGTAATCCTATTTTAAAACCTTTTCTTTTTAAGGCTTTAATGACATTTTTTGTTCCTGGTATTTCCTTGAAATTATTACGAACAGCGGATTTAAAAAAATCAACAGATAAGTTATAACTTCCTTCCTTAATCACTTGGTTCCAATATTCTTCTTCAGAAAGCTTACCTTTAAACAGAGCATATATTTTTTCTCCTATTAAATGTTTGTATACTTCACTCTCTGAAATCCCTGCTATTTCTGCTATTTGTTCCTCAATACCAACCAATCCTTGTATACAGACTTCTGCCAAATCAAATATTACAGTTTCTATCATGGATTTTCGAGAATAAAGTTAATGTTAATAAAGGTTTTGGAAAAATTTGTCTCTTAAAAACATAAAATCTAAATTTTTTGTTTATAAACTGTTAAACGCAAATCAAACATCAAAAGTTTTATAAAATACAATATTTATATATCCGAATATGAGAATAAAGCTATTGTCTGTTGTCTCATTATTAATATCTATTTTTGTCTTTATTTATATTGTTGTTTTCAGAACAATTTATTTTGATTTTAATATTATGTCGACTTTATTATTTCGTTCTGAACTAATTATTCTGATAATAATTAGTGTTATAAGCTTGGTACTTAACATAATAAGTATTGTTCAGATTCGAAGAAACAAAGAGAGGGCCATATTACCAATTATAACTTTTGTAATATACATCCTATTAATAATATTCATGACTTTAATAACACATTTTGCATTTAATATGGAATTAACTGTAGGCATTTAACTTTCTATCCGTCCCTACAAGACATTCTTCCATAAAGTTTTTAAACAATTGTCTATTCTCGCGTCTAATAGTAATACTTATTTTTTAACTAACTGGAGGTTCAGATTAAAATGGCTAATAAGGAAGTTCAACCAATATTTATCCTTCCTGAGAATACTAGGAGGACTACTGGCAAGGATGCTCAGAGAATGAATATTATGGCTGCTAAGCTGGTAGCAGAAACAGTCAGAACTACATTAGGTCCTAAGGGCATGGATAAGATGATTGTTGATAGTGTAGGAGATGTTACTGTTACTAATGATGGTATTACAATACTTGAAGAAATGAATATTGAGCATCCAAGTGCTAAGATGATTGTTGAGGTTGCTAAGACTCAGGAAGATGAGGTTGGTGATGGAACAACAACAGCAGTTGTACTGGCAGGTGAACTCTTAAAAAAAGCAGAAGACCTACTTGACCAGGAGATTCATCCAACAGTTATTGCCAAGGGCTATAGATTAGCAGGTGAAAAAGCAAAAGTGATTCTTAATAGTATTGCTGAGAATGTTAAAGAAGGCGATGATGCTCTGTTAAAGAATATTGCTGTTACTGCCATGACTGGTAAAGGAGCTGAGAGCTCAAAGGACTTACTAGCAGACTTGGTTGTTAAAGGTGTTAATAGGATTACTACCAAGACCAAAGAAGGTAATAACATGGATAAGGATGATATTAAGCTTGAAAAGAAAATAGGTGGAGGAGTAGAAGACTCAATTCTTATAGAAGGTATTGTTCTTGATAAGGAAAGAATTCATTCTTCTATGCCTAAAAAAGTTGAAAATGCTAAGATTACATTGATTGACTCTGCTATTGAAGTAAAGAACACTGAGATTGATGCTAAAATCAGTATAACAGACCCTGAGAAGATGCAGGCATTTCTTGACATGGAAGAGAACATGCTTAAAAAAATGGTTCATAAGATAGCTTCTTCAGGAGCTAGTGTTTTGTTCTGTCAAAAAGGAGTTGATGATACTGCCCAGCACTTCCTTGCAAAAAAAGGAATATTTGCTGCTAGAAGGATTAGTAAGAGTGATATGGAGAAACTCTCAAAAGCAACAGGTGCAAGCATTGTTACTGATTTAAATGACTTATCACCTAAAGACCTTGGAAAAGCAGGAATAGTAGAGGAAGTTAAGATTGGTGATGAGTCAATGACTTATGTTATGAAGTGCAGTAATCCCAAAGCAGTTACTCTTTTAGTTAGAGGCAGCACAGAGCATGTTGTTGATGAAGTAAAAAGAGCTGTTGAGGATGCTATTGGTGATGCCATAGCTGCTCTTAAGAATAACAAGGCTGTTGCAGGAGCAGGAGCTTCTGAGATTGAGCTTAGCAGGGATTTACTAAATTATTCTGAGTCTCTTAGTGGCAGAGAGCAACTAGCTGTTAAGGCCTTTGCAGAAGCAATGGAAATCATTCCTAGAACTTTGGCAGAGAATGCTGGTCTTGACCCAATTGATGTATTAACAGAGCTAAGAGCTGCTCATGATAAAAAACAGAAATGGGCTGGTATTAATGTTTTCACAGGCAAGATGATTGATGCTTGGAAACAAGGAATAATTGAGCCATTAAAGATTAAGACCCAAGCAGTAAGCTCTGCAGCAGAAGTAGCTGTTATGATATTAAGAATTGATGATGTTATTGCTGGCACAGGAGCAGAAGCAGGACCAACCATGCCTCAAGGTATGCCTCCTGGTGGTATGCCTGAGTACTAAGAATATAAACGAAAATTATATAAACTTTTCAAACTAAAACTAGTATTAATAGCAAAAAAAGAGGTGGTATTTTCTTTGGCAGAGGATGAGGAGTATGAGTTGCTTCCAAAGCACGAACTAGAAACTCTTAAGAAAGAGGTTGAGCACTTAAAAAAACATCCTTTTGGAGACTTAAAAGAAGGAGAGACTATTCTTGAAGCCACTAACAACCTTAACCATAGTGTGAGAAAGCTTATTGACATCTTTACCAAGGCAGAAGCAGACCTGGCAAAACAATATACTGATAGTAGCCCTGGAAAGGACTTAAAAACCATAAAAGACCAGAACGAGGAAATAGCTCGGGGATTAGTAACAGTTGCTGACATGATAAAGGAGATGAAGGGACCAGAAAAACCTTCTCCTCCACCACTCGTGCCTCCTCCTAAGGGTCCTAGTATGCTTCCTCCAAAACCTGACTCATTTGCAGAAGACTTCTTAGCCAAGGCACCCCCTCCTCCAGGACCACCCCCAGGTCTAGGAACAACACCATCAAGGCCTGCTTTAAGAAAAAAGCGCAGAAGATTATTCTCTAGAAAATGATGCTTACCAGTCCTGTAAAGGATTTCTTTGTAAAAGCAATCATGCATGCCAAGCAGAACAAGGCAAGAGAGCTGAACAAGCTAGAAGCAGAGCTCATGATGGCAGAAGAAGAGCTTATTATTCAAAAAGAAAAAGGCATTAATCCTGAAGTACTTAATTCTTTTGAGAACAAGATTGATGATTTGAAAAAGATTATTAAGAATAAGAAAAAAGAAATTTAAACATCCTTACCCATAACTGTTCTTCTACCATTCTCCTTGGCTCTCCAACAAGCCTTTTTAACCAGCTCATTAGCCTTCTCATTAAGAGCTTCAACAAAGTCAGCAGCAACACTCATGTCACCGCATGCCTCCTTTATCTTGGCTTTTATAATCAGCATTTCTGGCATGATTACCACCCCGCTAACTGTTATTATTTGAAAAAGAAAACTTAGTAGGAGTATATAAAGGTTGCTTTTTTAGAATATCTTTTGAAGTTCTTTAAGACGTTCGTTGTATTCCAGCGAAGACCTAAACAGGTTCCAGAAAACCTTTTGAAGCCATGATATCCAGTCTGTGTCATAGATCTCATAGAAGATTCTTATGTTCTTGTGTAACTCACCTTTCTTGTATGTTTTTAACTGTTCTTCCCTCTTGAACCTAGCAATCTTGTCGTCAATAATAAATCCTCTTAGGGGTTGGTAGCAGTGTCTTATCTCAAAAGAGCTAGGATACTTTACAATTAACTTTGAAAGTTTGTTAAGGTTGCTGAGCGATGCGACATTCACCCTGCAAAGTATTTTGAATACTACTTTTCTTTTGGCAAGCTCCTCAATTACTGAAAAAATTTTGGTGTTTTTTTCTTTCATGTTTATAAAAGAAAGATTTCCTGAAAAACAATAAACCTGGTTTTTTGCTTGTCTGAACAGTGAGATGATTTGCTGTTTCTTTGATATCTCTTCTTCTTTGTATTCTTCTGTAAAAGTCCTCTTTTTGTTGTCAGGAACAAACTGGTATAGATCCATGAAATCAAAATCCTGTTTTGTCTTGCTATTTCTTATCTGGTTGAAGAGGCTGTCTCTTACCTCGTCATAGATGGGAGCATCAGCCTGATTATAGGATACTATCTTTAGTGCTGCTTGTGTTCCTTTTCTAAAGGTCTTTATGTCAATAAGTCCTGTGTTTTCTTTTATCTGTTTCAGGTAAGAGTCTGTTGTGACCCAGCTCTTTTTTATAAGCCTAGATATATCTTGGACTGTTCTAGGTTCTTTTTTTACATATTTTATTATTGATTTTATGTCTGATTCTTTTAATGCCATCTATTTTGGAGGGAAGTAGAGGAGTTATTTAAATCTTTGCAAAAATAAAACACTATGATAAAAAAATAAAACTAACTTTTATTTATATTAAAACACTGTATTATGATTGTGATAAAAAATATAATCAAAATTGAAAAAGAAGGAAATAATTATATTCTTTTTAATAAGAGAGGGATGGTTCTGGAGTTATCCCTTCATGAATACATAATATTCAAAAAATTTGCTCAGCAAAAACATTTTCCAAAAGAACATCATGATTTCTTTAACAAGCTCTGTTATTATGAGATGACAAATTTTGAAGGTTATACACCAAAAAAGGTTTCTATTGAATATTCTCAAAAATTATTGCATCATAATTCAAACAAACCAGTCTTTAAATCACCTATCATAGCACATCTGGGCATAACTTCTGTATGCAATATGAGGTGTGAATACTGCTCAATCCGAAAGCCTTACAACAAGACAAGAGAGCTCTCAACAGAGGAGTGGAAAATAATTATTAAAAAATT
>DAOWFR010000018.1 GCA_030637925.1 Methanobacteriota archaeon | reverse complement strand
TGGTATTATTGGAGCTGGTGTTGGAGTATCTGATTGTGGTGCTAGTTGGATCCCATTAGGATCATAATAATCTACGTGTCCGTTTGGGTATGTTATTGTGAAACTCCTATCATTAACATTGTATTCCTTAGTCCATGTTGTAGAACCGTGTGTGAATTTTTCATTTCCATCTGGTAATATTTCCAGTTTCCACACTATTTCATCATCTTTATAAGCAGTTATACTTCCATCTAGTGTTTCAACAAACTTATTTTCACCAATTGTATTAGTTGTATAAGTTGTTATTGTTCCATCCGGAGTACTGATTGCTCTTGTTCCGTCTTCATAAGTCATTTCATAACTTCCATCTTCATAAGCAGTTAGGGTTCCGCAACCATGCTCACCATCACACTCCAAGTTCTTCTCTCTTCCTGTTATCTTCTTATCATTCTTTGTTGCATAATGCGCTGCTATACTCATACCTATGTCTACAAAGGTGTTGAACTCATAGAACTTGCAGGTATAGATGGAGCACCCTCCTTTTATCACTAAACCAAGGGTATTGCCTCCTACAGGCACCCATCCTGTTGGCCAGATAGAGGTTTCCACAATGTTATGTAGTCCTGAGAGAGCGCCGTGAACAGGATTCCATATTGTATCTCCAAGGCCTGGTATTATCGCATTAATAACCACACACACTCCCCAGATAGCTGCTTTTACTGATTGCACAATCCTGTTAATATTACCAATGGTCTCTGCAAGCTTGCACAATTTTCCAAGCATATTATATACTTTTTGGTATTTTTCTATTTGCTTGTCAAGACGTCTTATTTCTTGTTTTATCTCTTCAATCTTCTTATTATAATTCTCACTAATATTTCCTAGGGCCAGGTTATAAACCTCTAATTTAAAACTTATATTCTCTGCTTCTGGTTCAGTATATCTTGTATTTCCATGTTTTATATTGAACTCAAAAGTGCAGTTAACTTCTATCTTGTCATCATCATCCCACTCTTCCTGACTAGAATAATCATATCTTAATGGAAGAATAAGAACTGGGTTGAATCCATAATCATTAATCATGTATTCTTGTCCTACTAGGCCTGGTGTATCTGAGCAGTCAACAAGACTTCTATCAATTATCTCAATTCCTTCTATTCTATTAACAATCTCTAATGGCACTGGCATGTTTAGGGTTATCTTACTAGCTGTTTTCCTATCAATCCTGGGCAGGGGTGGTTTAGTCTTTACCTCTGATATAAGATTTGGGATTTCTCCTATCTCTACGCATATACTAACATTTATGCTCTCTATTATCTCATTACCTGCAAAGTCTTCTACTATTACTTCAAGCTCAGTATTTATTTCTTGGTCTTTGATATTGCTTATGCTTAGAACACACTCCCACTCATTACTATCCACTTCCTCACACTCTGCCATGGTCTTATTATCCTCGCTTATCTCACTAGTGTTTGCACTTATAATAACACCAGGGCTTTCTGCTTCACTCACATTAAGCCTTATCTCCAGAGTCTCACCACTCTTTGGGCATTCTGGTTCAGAAGTAAGCTCTCCTATTATTACAGGAACCTGATTATCAACAACAATACTTACCTGTGCTGTTATTGGATTGCCAAAGTCATCTGTTCCCACAAGATTTATAATTGTCTCCCCCATATTTATGTTCACGTCTGCCTGGCATATCCAGTTAGTTGCTTTATTACAATCTGCTCTTACTCCTTGTATGAACACATTATTATCAAGATAAGAACTGCCAGGACTTATCTCTGCTGTTATATTATTTATCCCTGCTCTTACATAGCACACATCTTCTACACATCTATAAGGTTCTGGTCCAAGCCTTATAACTTCTCCCACTCCAGTAACTTCTGTGAAGCTTGCTGTTAGAGTGGTATTAGCCATGTTACCAAGCTGATCTATGGCTCTTACAAAAAAGCCAGGATTAATAACTAAGGGGCAGAGCTTTACATTTGAGAAAGTGCAATTATAAGTATTACTAATCCAACCACTACCAACACAATTTGCTCCTATACTACTCTGGTCCTGAGTATTAGTCTTGTCAAAATCTGTGAAATTACCAAACACACTATTAGTAGATGAAATGAGATCATCCTCTATTTCTATCCTTACATCAACATCTCTTACAACAATTGAGTTGGTGTCAACTAGTAGAACCTCTGCATCAGTTCCTGCTTTTAGAACCTTTACTGTTTCTTTTATCACTGGATTACTAGCATCTATAGAAACACTTGGTCCTGTCTTATTATCAAAAAAACCAATATAATCATAAACCTTTAAACTAGTATTAACACTTCCTACAAAGCCTGGTTTTGTACCTGTTATTGAGCCAGTAACAAGGCATTCCCCTTTTGGATGACTTATGGTGTTAGCCAGGACACCATCAATATAAAGCTCAACATCTTTTACTCCTGAGCACCTACCAGGATAATATGTGTTTCCAAGCTCAGTAATAGAATAGATTCCTCTTACCTTATTCCCAAGGCTTGTAGTTGTAAAACTATCTATTCTGGGAGCAAGATTATCAACATAAGCATATACCTCTTCTGTGTTGCCTGAAACACCTTCCTTAACCCTAGCTGTTACTCTGCCAGCAAAATTACTGGCACTGTAAGTATAAGTGCATATTACAGGAGTTCCTGCGCCACAAGTCATTTCTTCATAAACATTACCAGTGAAATCTGCTTTCACAGAGCAGGGCATTACAGACTGTGTTCTTATCTCAAGAGTATCACTTTCTCGTATAATCCCTGGTATCTCATCCTGACCATAAGCCTCTGCTTTATAGATGGTTGCAAATACAAGAGCAGTAGAAAAAATTAAGGACATAATAAGATAAATCATTACTAATGCTAATAGTTTATTCACCCTCACCTTAACCTTATTTCTTAGAATTAAGATATATAAATGTTGCGATTAACAATAGAATAAAGAGAAATCTAATTTACTTTTTTAAATGAGTATCAATAGTATTATATGGAACAGCTCTGTCCTGGTTGGTTGCTTCTTCTCTTTGTTCTTCTCTTACTATCTCTAAAAGTCTTTTGTAATTTTCTTTTCTTCCTTTAACTAAATAATTAATAACCCCGTACGTGAGACCGCTTACTCCAATAGCCAAAGTTCCAAAACCAATCACAGGAATAAGATATACCATTTTACCACCCTTCAATTGTGTATAATCTTAGAATTTAAATAATTTTCCTATCTTATCTTGCCCTCAACTCCTTTCTCAACTATTACTTCTTCATCACCAGCCTTTAATATTTCACTTTCATAATAAGTTTTACCTTGTTTTGCTCTTAGCTTTACTGTTTTAAACTCATCAAGTGTAATGATTTCATTATTTGGTTTTGTCCCTTCTATTAACACCTGTGTTCCTGGCTCTGCTTTTTTAACAGTTACCAAGCCAACAGTTCCTTCATCACTTCCACATGCAAGGAGCATGCCATTGGATTTCTCTCCTCTTATATCTGCTGGCTCAAGATTAGTAACAACAATTATTTTTTTCCCTTTTAATTCCTTGTTTGAGTAATGCCCTTTAATGCCAGCAACAATCTGCCTCTCTTTTTCATTTTTTCCAAGGTTGAGTTTTAGTATGATTAACTTTTCAGCATCAGGATGGTCTTTAACCTCTTTTATCTCAGCAACCTTTAAGTTGAGCAAGTTAAAACCTTTTTTCTCTCGCGTAGCGAGCGATGAAGTTTCTTTTTCTTCTTTTTTACTTTTACCACTAAATTTCTCTTTTAATTCATTCTTATCTTTATCAACTAACTTGTTAAACAACACCTCTGCTTGTCCAATCTTGTGTCCTTTATCTACACTTAATACCCCCAGGTCTTCCCATTTCTTTGCTTCAATATTTAATTGCTTGAAAATCTTGTCAGATGTAAATGGTAAGTAGGGTTCACATAGAATAGCAATATCCTTTACAAGATTAATTAATATGTATAAAGCATTATCTGCTCTTTTCTTGTCCTCTTTAACATTCTTCCATGGCTCTGCTGCTTGAAAAAATTTATTACCGTTAGCACAAAGAGCAAGTATTTCTTTTAAAGCATCCTTAAGCTTTACTTTGTCTAATAGATTAGTTATCTTGTTCTCCTGGTCTCTTACCAAGTCAAGGAATTCTTTTTCTTTTTCTTCTAAATCATAATCAGGAACTTTTGAGTTATAGTACTTATTAAGAAAAACAATTGTTCTATTAACCAAGTTGCCAAGAGTACCTATTAACTCATGATTTAGCTTATCTTGAAAATCATCCCAGCTAAACACAGTATCAGCCTTCTCAGGCCTGTTAACAAGTAAGTAATACCTAAAAGCATCTGGTGGTAAGCCTAGCTTTACAGCATCATCTCCAAAAACACCAATACCTCGGCTCTTACTGAACTTGCCATCCTTATAATTAAGATACTCAGTAGTATTGATATGATAAAGCAAAGTATATTTATCCTTTGTTCCTATAAGGGTTCCTGGAAATATTATGGTGTGAAAAAGCACATTATCCTTGCCCATGAACTGGTACAAGCTAACATGCTCAGGGTTCTTCCACCAGTCCTTCCAGTCATTAAACTTATGAGCAGTAATACTGATATAACCAATAGGAGCATCAAACCACACATAGAACACCATGTCTTCAAAACCTTTTAAAGGAATGGGTATGCCCCATTTTAATTGTCTTGAGATGCATCTTTTCTTTAAGCCTTCTTTTAACCAGGCATTTGTATAAGTGATTGTATTATCACTCCAAAAACCTTCCTTACTTATCTGCTTAATCCACTTCTTTAGCTCTGGCTGAAGCTTTTCCAAGTCAAGGAACAAATGCTTGGTATTCTTCTTAGTAGGAGCAGAACCACAAATCTTACACTTAGGATTCTTTAGCTCAACAGCATTAAGCAAATGTCCGCACTTATCACATTGGTCACCTCTAGCATTTTCATAGCCACAATAAGGACATATGCCTTCTACAAACCTGTCTGCTAAACTTTTTTTGCACTTCTCACAGTAGAGTTCTTCAAGAAAGTCCTCAACAATGAATCTGTTTTCATGAAGTTTTAAGAATATTTCCTGGGTTAGCTTCTTATGAGTCTCTGTGCTTGTTCTTCCAAACACATCAAAACTAATACCAAACCATTCATATATCTCTTTGTGAAGCTTATAGTATTTATCACACACTTGTTGAGGGGTAATTCCTTCTTCAAGAGCCTTAGTCTCAGTAGTTGTTCCATGCTCATCAGCACCGCAAATATATCTTGTATTCCACCCTCTACTTCTGCTATACCTTGCAAAAACATCTGCTGACAAGACACACCCAATAATATTGCCTAGGTGGGGCACATTATTCACATAAGGCAGTGCGCTTGTGATTAATATTTTCTTCATAGCAGAGCAATAAATAAGAGGGGTATTTATATGTTTTTTGGAGAAAAAACAAGAAAAAGTAATTTATTAATCCTAACTCTTTTTTTCTTTCATCTTCTTGGTTATCCCTATCTTCTTGCCGCAGGCTTGACACACAAAAACATAAGCTTTTACTCCTTCCCAACTCTTTCTTTTAT
>DAOWFR010000074.1 GCA_030637925.1 Methanobacteriota archaeon | reverse complement strand
GTTCCTTGTAAGAGGTATTTTGCACCACATGATCTTACAAGTAATCCAAAAGCATCTTTTTAAAAGGTCTGTGTGATTGCTTTTCTTTTTTATTCAGGATCAGTTAATCCTTCTAATGCATTAAGAAATCTTCTTTTTGCATCAATTAATTCTACATGAACACCTAATTCCTTAAAGGTTGAAACAACTTGTTCAGGTTCATCTTTTCTCATTAAACCATTTTCAATAAAGTATGTTTTAAGCCTGTCACCCAAAGCCCTATGACCAAGCATAGTAACAACTGAAGAATCTTTTCCTCCTGACAATGCATTAATAGCTAAGTCGTCTTCAACAGTATCAGCTATGCCTCTTATCTGTGTATCAATAAATTGTTTTAGAAATTTTTGGTCCTGTAATTGTTCTGCAGTTATTTCATCAAGCATAATAAAACACACCCCCAAAATTTACAATAACTGATAAGACCAAGTTTAAATACTTTTTGCACATAAAATCGTCGCTAAAATGGGACAAAAACAGCATAATATTTAGAATAGGTGTTATTTTCTCGCAACAATAATAAAACCATTGGCCTTGTTACCATGGTAACTAGTAAAGATTGTCTTCTTAAAAACATCTATATTAAACCTTGGTTCTATTAATTCTCTCATTTCTTTTTCAGTATAATGATGAACACGATAAAGCTCAGGAGTGTTAGGTGTGCCATCCTTAGTAACAATAAAGGTTCCTCTTTCCTTGGTAATTGGGAAATATTTTTCATATCTTTCTTTATACTTCGGATTCTCCCAAGTCTGACCAAACTCCCCCATATATAAAACCCCTTTATCCTTTAGAACTCTTTTGGCCTCGTCTAAAACCTTCCATCTGTGCTCTGGATTAATAAGAGTTGTCATAAAAGCCTGTATAATGCATGCATCAAAAGAATTATTATCATAAGGGAGGTTTAGAGCATCGGCAACATCAAAGCTTACCTGAGCAGAATATTTTTTATTAGATTCATTTGAAAATTTTCTTGCTATATCAATCTCTTTATCATTAATGTCAAAACCTATTATATTATAACCTTTCTCTTGAAGTTCAAAAACAAGCCTGCCCCAGGCACACCCAAAATCAAGCACTTGAGAACCTTTAGGAACTACTTCATATAACACATCATCTAGCTTAACAGTTGAGGGTGTTTGACCCTCTGCAAACTTCTTCCATGCCATTGCTGATTCCATAATGCCGGTGAAGGGACATTCAGAAAAACTGCGCTTTTCTGGGTGAATAACACAGTTATTCATTTGAACCCTTGACTTCCACGGTGCACCACAATCTTTTTTTCATTGCCTTTTGGCTCATCGCTCAAAGATCGTATTTATGAGCGTGGCGCTCTAACCAGACTAAACTACACCGGCATAATTAGGTTAAAAGAAAAAATCGACTTATAAAAAGCTTACTATTTTTTTCTGAATCTCTTCCATCTCTCCTTCAGCATACTCTTTTCCAGGCCAATGCTTAAAGCCATCATTTGAGAACCTTGGGATTATATGGAAGTGAGCATGCTCTACTATCTGGCCTGCAGCCCTGCCATTATTCATGCCAAGGTTAAAGCCATCAGCATTGGTTGCTTTTACAATTGCCTTTGCAACTTTTTTTATGAACTCTATTAAGTCTGTTTCTTCTGATTTTGGAAAATCAAATAGATTTTTGCAGTGAAGCTTAGGAACAACCAGAGCATGCCCTTTATTTATGGGCTTGATATCAAGGAAAGCTAAGAATTCTTTATCCTCATATATCTTGTTACAAGGTATTTCTCCTTTTATTATTTTACAAAATATGCAGTCTTTGCTCATTCTTTAGCTTCCTCTTTCTTCTTTTCTTCTTCAGCTTCTGCTTTAGCTATAAAATCTTCTAGTTCTTCTTTTTCAAATAAGTCTTTTAATTCTCTTAGATTAACAATCTTTGGGGAGAAATCCCTTGTATTCCTCCTGTCCAAGAGAACAGCCCTTATACCTGCTCCTCTTGCCCCTATAATATCAGTTGGTATTGAGTCACCAATCATTATTACTTCTTTTGGTTTTAGCTTCATCTTTTTCAAGAGCTTCTTGAACATTTTAGGGTCGGTTTTGAGCAAGCCTTCCTCACATGAGAATAGGGTTGCATCAAAGTACTTGTTAAGCTCAAACTTCTCTAGTACTCTGGTAATTGTTGGAGTGGTGTTTGATATTAATCCAATCTTGATTTTCTTTTCTTTAAAATAATCCAATACTTCAATGGTTTCTAGAAAAGGTTTTCCCAGAAGATCATTCTTATTCCACATACCAACCAGGTTTTCAATAATAAAATCTCGAGGTTCTAAGTCAAATTCCTTGCAAACAGCTGTGAAAGCCTCATTTAAGTCCTTGTAAGGCTTGGTCATAAAGGCCTGCTCAAACCTCACAATAAAATCCTTGAAAAGCATTCTAAGACGAAGAATATATCTTGCCTGCCTAACAGGACTAGGAAAGATGCCGTTCTCAACCAGTGTTCCCCAAAAATCAAATAATACCCCTTTTATCATAAGGAGAGAGAACAAGCAAGGATTTATATATGTTATTGTTATTTGAGGTGTTCTACAATAAACTCAGAAATCAAATTCAATACCTTATCAAAATGCTCTGGTTTTGAAAACCTGTGATCAGAACCCTTTATTATTTCTAACTTACAGTTCTTTAATATGCTGGCTGTTTTCTTACTCTGCTTAACAGGGACACTTTCATCAGCATCTCCATGAACTATTAATGTAGGCACATCTACTCTCTCTGCAGCCTTATAACCATTATTATTATCATAATCTAAAAAGAAGGTATAATTAAGCTTTAATTTCCTGCCGTCGCCACTAACATACATCCTATAACCTTTTCTCTTCCATTCTTTAAGCTCTTGTTCTGATTTTTTTTCAAGGTCTCTATCCTTATAATTAGAAACAGGGCAGAAAAGAGCAAGCACACATAATTCGTTTGTTTTAGAAGCTGCCATCAAACCAGAGATTCCTCCAAAGCTTGATCCAACAAGCCCTATCCTTTTATATCCTTCTTCTTTTAAAAACTTGATAGCATTTAACACATCATCAACAGCTTCAGAGATGGTTATGTCCTCAAATTTCCCCTCACTCTCACCATGACCATAGAAGTCAAATCTAAAAGTAGAAATTCCTTTGTCACCAAATATTTTTTCTAAGTTAAGGTTCTTACCACTATCCCTGTTAGTACTAAAGCCATGGCAAAGAATAATAATTGGTTTATCTTTGTCATTTGTTGGGTTTGACAAAATCCCAACTAATTTTTGTCCTTTGCTATTTTTAAAATAAACTTTTTCATTCACTCTAAATCAACTCCATAATCAGATAGTTCTTTCTTAAACTGTTCAAAGTCTTTGAAAAGTATTGTTTTCATACCTAACTCTTTTGCAGGAGGAATATTAGTATCAAAGTCATCAATATAAATACACTCTTCGGGCTTTATCTTTAATTTTTCAACAATTTCTTTGAAAATCCTGATATCAGGCTTTGCTATTTTACTACCATAAGAAGTTACAATGACATCGAAGACTTGATCTAACTTATGATTTTCAATTATTTCTTCTAACCAGTCTTCTATGTGGTTAGAGAGCAATCCTAGTTT
>DAOWFR010000072.1 GCA_030637925.1 Methanobacteriota archaeon | reverse complement strand
AAGAAGATAATAACAGAAGAGGCTGGTATTGAGCAAGTAATCTTTGGCCCTCAGAGAAGTATTGTGATTATAGAGGTTCAGAAGCCTGGCCTGGCTATTGGTAAACAAGGAGAGCACTTGCAGGAGATAAAAAAGCAGGCTCTCTGGGTGCCTCAGATAAAAAGAACCCCTGCTATTAGGAGCCAGTTAATAGAGAATATTAGGGCTGTGCTCTACCAGAACAATGATTACAGGAGGAAGTTCTTGCACAAGACAGGCCAGAGAATATATAATGGCTGGCTCAGAAGAGAGAAAAAAGAAGAGTGGATAAGGCTCAGCATGCTAGGAGGAGCAAGACAGGTAGGAAGGAGTTGTTATTTCTTACAAACACCTGAGTCAAGGGTGTTGCTTGACTGCGGCATTGATGTTGCTAATGAAGAAGAAGCCTACCCATATCTTGAAGCACCTGAGTTTGATATAAAAGAACTTGATGCTGTTATTGTAAGTCATGCTCATCTTGACCACTCAGGTCTTGTCCCATATCTTTTCAAGTTTGGTTATAGAGGACCTATTTACTGCACCTTACCCACAAGGGATGTTATGAGCTTGCTGCAGTTAGACCTTGTTAAGATTCAGAGGAATGAGGGAAAAGAACCAATCTATACCAGTGATGAGATTAAAGAAATGGTGAAACACACTATCAGCCTTGACTATGAGGAAGTCACTGATATCACGCCTGATGTAAGAATTACATTGTACAATGCCGGTCATATTATTGGAAGTTCTCTTGTGCACATACACATTGGTAATGGCCTGCATAACATGGTGTACACAGCAGACGTGAAGTATGCTAGAACTAATATGCTAAGCCTGGCTGCTACTAATTTCCCAAGGCTAGAGACTTTGATGATAGAGTCTACTTATGGAGCAAAAGACAATATTCTGCCACCCAGCAGAGAAGCTGATGCACAGCTCAGCGAGCACATTATTAACACTATTAAAAAGAAAGGAAAAGTATTAATGCCAGTCCTAGGTAGTGGAAGAGCACAGGAGATTATTGTGTTACTGGACAAGCTTATACGCGAGGGACAGATAAGCGATAAAATCCCAATCTATATTGATGGAATGGTATGGGATGTTACTGCAATACACACAGCCTACCCTGAGTTCTTGAATAATACTGTAAGGCAGCAAATATTTCACAAAGATAATAACCCTTTTCTGCGAGAGAATATTAAGAGAATTGGAAGCCCAAAAGAAAGGCAGGAGCTAATAGAGGAGAAAAGTGCTTGCATAATCCTAGCTACCAGTGGTATGCTGGTTGGCGGCCCTAGTGTTGAGTACCTTAAGAAGCTTGCAGAGAACCCTAAGAACTTATTGATATTTACTTGTTACCAAGGAGAAGGAAGCCTTGGAAGAAGAATACAGCGCGGTGAGAGAGAGATAAACTTTCAGAAAGGCACCAAAATTGAGACAATCCAAATAAAGATGGAGCTTGAGAAGCTTGAAATAACAGGCCACAGTGACAGGCGGGAGTTGATTAGTTTTGTTAATCACTGCAACCCAAGGCCTAAAAAAATAATTGTTGTGCATGGCGAGAGCAGCAAGTGTTTAGACTTAGCAAGGAGTCTGCACAAATCAGCCAGAGTAGAGACAACAGCACCAAGGAATCTTGATGTGTTGAGGTTGAAATAAATAAGCTTATTCTTTTTTGAACAGCTCAGTAAAATCCATCAAAAACTTTATATACTCTTTTCACAAAAATTTAATTTATAGTAGATGTAAGAATAACATTTTAAGGGTTATGTTTATAAATCATTAAAAAAAGAGGTCATAACTTTGGAGAACATATTCTTGGATATTGGAATTATTATCATTATCGCTGGTATGGGGGCTTATCTTGCTCGTGTTTTAAAACAGCCTTTAATACCTGCTTATATCATTGTGGGAATCATTCTTGGCCCTGTTTTTAGAGTAATCACTGACAAGACAATTATTGCTTCTTTATCAGAGATAGGTATTGCTTTCTTATTATTCAGTATTGGTCTTGAATTAAATCTTAAAAAACTTAAGGATATTGGTAATGTTGCTACTGTTGGTGCACTGGTACATATGGGATTGTTATTTGGTGCTAGTTATGCTGTTTTTAAAATCTTAAAGTATGATAATCTTACAAGCATATACATAGGATTAATCCTGATGTTCTCAAGCACTATTGTGGTAATTAAGCTCTTATCTGATAAGAACGAGCTTGACACCTTGCACGGCAGGATAATCATTGGCATGCTCTTAATGCAGGATATTGTTGCTATTGTTGCTTTGAGCATGCTTAGCAGTATTGGACAGCCAATGCTTGGCTCTGTTTTGCTAATGTTTGTAAAAGGATTCATCATCTTTTTTATAGGTCTGGCTCTTGCAAAAATAATTTTTACAAGTGTTTTCAAGTTTGCTGCTCAGAGCGATGAGTTATTATTCCTGCTCTCAATCACGACCATGTTTGCCTTTGCCATTATCTATAATTATATTGGCTTTAGCATAATCATAGGTGCTTTTATTGCTGGCCTTCTTTTAGGCAGTCTTCCTTATAACCTAGAGATAATAGGCCAGGTCAGAGGAATAAAGGATTTCTTTGCAGTCATCTTCTTTGTTAGCATAGGCTTAGAATTAATACCTGTCAGCATAAGCAAAATCATTCTTCCTCTGGGTGTGATGCTTGGCTTGACTCTTATCATTCTTCCTTTCATAACCTTGTTCCTACTTGCTTTGTTTGGGTATAAGAAGAGAACAGCTTTTCTCACCAGCATTAGCTTGGCCCAGATATCAGAGTTCAGCCTTATTATTGTAGCTCTTGGTTTTAGCAGTGGTCATATCAGCTCTGAGATTTTCAGCCTTACAATACTTGTTGCAATTATTACTATTGGCTTAACTGCATATTTCATAAAATTTGATGACAAGCTCTACCATTGGTTTGGTAAAAAACTAATCTTTTTTGATAAACTAAGCAAGCATAATAAGGAGTTAATAAGCTATTTAGAAGAAGGGGCTCGTCATAAGGTTATTCTTGTAGGCTATGATAGGATTGGTTATAGCATACTGAAAAAGCTGAAAAAGCTGGAGAAGAATGTTGTTATTATTGATTTAGACCCTGATATTATCAGGCATCTTATAAGAAAAAAGATACCTTGCATCTATGGAGATATAGGGGACACAGAGATTATTAAGAGATTAAGACTTGAAGAAGCAGAGCTTGTTATAAGCACAATTCCCAGCCATCAGGATAGCTTGTTGCTCATAAAAAAGGTAAGAGAGTTTAATCCTGAAGCAACCATTATTGTTACAAGTTATGAAGCAGAAGAGGCTCTTGAGCTTTACAAAGGAGGAGCAGACTATGTTGTTGTGCCTCACTTCCTAGGAGGAGAGCATATAAGCTTAATCCTGGAGGAGTTAACAACTGACCTTAACAAGTTGCTTAAAATCAAGATAAGTCATATCAAGGCTTTACAAGAGAGAAAGAAAAGGCATCCGCACCATAAATAATTATTAATATATATTAAATAGATATTAGGTAATATTTATAAAGGAGAAAATCAAACATGAGAAAAGAGAAAAATGATGGCTGATGAATGGGGTAAATTACTGGTAAAGCATGGCTTTATTAAAAAGAGGGCTAGGTCTAAGTATAAGAAGACAGAAAAAGGCACTTATGATGCTGTTAAAGGAACAATAGACCCTTCTGATGCTAATATGGAAGAAGCAGAAGAGGTTAATATACAAGCAGAAAGAGAACCAGCCTTTTCTGGTTATATGCCAACAGGTTATCCTGATCCATATAAGAGGTACAGGCTTATAGTAGAAGCCTCAAAGGTCAGTATAGAAGAGACTTATTACTGGCTCTTGAATTATATGAGAGAGAGCAGCTCATTCCCTCATATTGAGAAGCTGCTGGATATTTTTAGTGCGAGTGAGCAGAGCGCTTTCTGGGGTGCAGCCCAGGCAAGGATGGGCTTACAACAAGACAGGGCCAGCCAGTATTTTAAGGGCATGTCTGAGATGATAAAACAATTATTCCAGCTTGTAAGAGAGCTCAGGGTTCTTGATGAGAAGCTTGAGCCTAGAAAAAAGTGGGGGGAAATAAAAGCAGCTGATGTTGCTCTGAAAGGAGAGTACACAGACCTAGTGGAGAACAGGGGTGGTCAGGTACAGCCAGGAAGTATTTATCACTTAGCACAGCAGGTGGGCTTTACTATTCTACCTGATTTATTCTTTAACACTCATGTCTATGAATTAGAGGATATTGACAAGAAGGTTGATGAAATGAAGTTCAACAAGAGTGTGAAGCATGTTCTTAGGAGAAAACTCTATGCTTTTGTTAACTGGAAGCTTAGAACAGACAAAGAGCTTGAGAATAGAAGGGTTTTTACTCTTAAATATGTGCGCCAGCACTGGAATGTTATTAAGATGTATATGAACTGGGTTAAGCCTTATCTAAGGAATATTGCAAGGATGCAGATGAATCCTGAGCAAACCGAGAGCCCTGATATTATAAGTGCTTTTGAGACCAGTATGCTAGAGATAGAGCTGCTTGCTTACAAACCAACCACAACTGGTTATCATCCATGTATCATAGCCACTTTTAAGTACAGGACAAGACCTGAGCTAAGCTTCCACCAAGACCAGTATGCTCATAGAGGACCCATCCATGTTGGAAGAGTAGAAGCTACTTTTCGTGGTTATGCCTGGAAAAAAGAGCAGATAGAGGCTTATAAGAATTTCAGAAAAGAAGAGGACATGCTCTTACTAGGCATGGTTGATGAAAGTGTAAAAGCAGCAATGGATGCTCTGGGTGAAGAACTTGAGAAGTACTTATGGGAGGCTGGTGAAAAAGAGTTTGAGGAAAAGAGAAAAGCACAAGAGGCTGCTGATAAAAAGAAAAAAAAGAGGCTTGAAAAGAGTATGGCTCTAGGCATTCTAGACCCTTTTGCATCTATATTCAAGGGCTTCTGGGAAATAATATCATTAGTAGCACCTTCTCCCAGGATAAAGGGAGGAAAAAAAGAGGTCAAGGGTAATCCTAAGGATGCTGCAAAAGTAGTGGCTGGTGAGCTTTACCAAATGTACAAAAATTATAAGAAGGCTCATGAAATGCTGAGCTGGTAAATCATAAATATCAAATATCATAATGCTAACCAATGATGAAAGTTTGAGTGCAGAAGAAAAGATTAAGCAACTTGTAGAGTTTGAGGAAGACAAGCGTAGAGAACTAGAAGAAAAGAAGCAAGAGCTTGAGAAGAAGAGAAAAGAGTTAGAGCAACTTGAAAAGCAGGGAAGAAGAGAGATAGAAAACGCAAGAAAAGAAATAGAGGAGAAAATAGAAGAGCTGGCTTTTGAGGAGAAGCAACGCTTTGAAGAATTAGAAGAGCTTCGCAGAAGAAGAGAAGCAGAAGCTGCTGCAACTCTTGAGGAAACAGTAGCAGAGGAAGAAAGAGAAGGAAGAGCACAAGCAGTTCCTGAGCAGCGCAGATATGGAGAAGCTATTGAGGCAGTTATGCAGGGCACCCCTACATTTTATGAGCTCACTAATTATAATGTGACTAACAGGCTTGAGGGGATTGCAAGGGAAGCAACAGAAAGACCTCTTACTCCTTCAGAAAGGACTTTTATTGATAATGTCCAGTACCATGCTGAGAGGATGCAGAGAAACGAGTTTTATAAGGATAAGGACACCTCTGATTATATGAGACGTGAGCTTGAGCAGATAGACAGGGTTAATAGAGCAATACGAGAAAGAGAAAAACCAGGTGAGTATCATCCATGATATTCAATGAATATTATAACTCCCTTGACAGGGATTATGGAAAAATAGAACCATCTGATATTCCAACAGAGCCAGGCATACCTGTTGAGACTAGTGGTCTTGGACCTGAGGAGATAGGTACTGGCACTAATCCTATGATGAACCAGCTCCAGGCTTTTAATGCTAAGATTCGCGAAGGTGCTAGTAAGATTGAGTTTGAATTCATGGGAACTGGCAAGAGTACTTCTGACAGGCCAAGCCCAGAAGCCTTTGGCAGTAAGGAAAGAGAGGATATGAGGGCCTTGGCAGAAATTAATGAGATAAAGACAAGTGTGCATGCTCCTCTTCACACTCAGAGCCTCTCAGGTCTTGGAGAGCAAGGCTTTACTGATCAAGCAAGGCAGATGGCTGTTAAGGAGATTGAAAGAGCAATACACTTTGCTGCTGAAGCCACTAAAGGAGGAGCTGTTGTTTTCCATACAAGTGAGTGGACCAGGCCTCTTACTGAGATTAAAGAAAGAACAGGAGAAAAATTATTCAAGGGTTATCCTGAAGAAGAAGAAAAAGCAATGGTAATGGTTGCTGATTCTCAGACAGGAAATGTAAATGCTGTTAGAAAGGATTATCTTGTTTATGAGCCTGAGTTTCACACAGCAAAGAGTTATGAAAAGGTTCTTAGAAGAAAGCTTGTTGGCACAATTGACCCTGAAACAGGTGAGAGCATAGAAGCAGATGACTGGATTGATGTGAATGGCCACCCGATTAAGAGAGAATGGATTTTAGAAAAAGATAAAGCAGAAAAATTATTTGATAGGGTTCCTATATGGAATAAGGAAAAAACTAATTTCAATGTCAAACCAGTTAAGTACACTGATTTTGAAGACCGAGCCAAGGAATTAGAAAAAAAGACTGGTAAAAAGATTGCTCCAGAGGTATTGTTCTTCAGAACCCAGACTGCTAACAAGGTCCTGCAGGCTAAAGGACACTCATTATTCTATGCAAGATATTATGATAGAGCAAAGGAGATAAGAGATACTGCTAAAAGAGCCTTGGAGTTCTATGAAAAACTAGAAGATAATATTCCTGAAGATGAGAAATGGAAGATTATGAAACAACAACATCTGGTGGGAGATTTAGCCCCACCAAAGAATATGCTGCCATCAAAGTACTTAAAAGAAACAGTCAAACAACAAACTGATGAAATGCGCCATATTCATGAATCCTCTGCAGCTGCTGATGCACAGGCAAGAGAAGCACTTGACCAGATGAGAAGGATTCAGACTGTTCAGGATTATGGTAAGAACAAAGTGGCTCAGACCATTGCAGACTCAGGCATTAAAGCCATGATTTACTCTGACCAGCACAGAAAAGAGTTGAATGAGCCAATCTTTGTTGCCCCTGAAAACTGGAGGCCTGAACAATACGGCAGTCATCCTGATGAGATAAGATGTCTTGTTCTAGAGTCAAGGAAGAACATGCAAGAGCAGTTAGTAAAAGAAGGCTACTCAGAAGAAGAAGCAAAAAGAAGATCAAAAGAGCATATCAAAGCAACCCTTGATATTGGTCATTACAATATGTGGAGGCAGCATTTTGTTGCAAAACCCGATGAGAATCCTAAAGAAAGAGAAAAACGCTTTAATAAATGGCTCTTAGAAGAGACTAAGAAACTGGCAAAAGAAGGAGTCTTAGGTCATGTTCATCTCACTGATAATTTTGGTTATGACGATGAGCATTTAACACCAGGAGAAGGTAATGTTCCTATGAAAGAATTCATTAAGAATATGGAAGAAGCAGGTTTAAAAGATTTTATTGCAGAAGCAGGAAGTTATAATGCAACAAGGGTTATGACTGATACCTGGGCATTAATGGGAAGCCCAATATATACCACTACAAAGGCTCCTACTTTTAGGAGTGTGCATGAGCAGCACCTTGGTTATCATAATCCCTCAACCTATATTGTGGGTGCTTATGCTCCGAGTAATGAGTGGCGTTTATGGTCAGAAGTGCCTATGGAGTAAAAAAGAGAAACTTTAATAAAAGAAAGAACATATTGTTAAAAAAGAGGATAAAAAAGGGGTGGGCTCTTAGTGGAGTTTGATATCCGGAAAAGGAAAAAGCAGGTTTCTGATAGTTATCCAAAGGACGTAGTTGATGTTGCCTATGATTTCAGTAAAAAGGTTTACAGAGAGTTTGCTAAGTTTGTCAAGGCCATTATCCTCTTTGGCAGTACTGCAAGGAAAAAGCAGGAGAGCAAAGGAGATATTGATATTCTTATAATAGTGGATGATGTGAACATTATTATGGACAGGGAGTTTGTCCAGGCTTACAGGCTTATTATTGAGAAAATAGTAGCAGAGGTAAGTCCAAGAAAGCTTCATATCACAACCTTGAAATTCACTAGTTTCTGGGAGTATGTAAGAGCAGGAGACCCTGTTGCTATAAATATTTTAAGAGACGGTGTTCCTGTTATTGACTCAGGGTTTTTTGAGCCATTACAAATTCTGCTTTACCAAGGAAGAATCAGGCCTAGCCCTGAGAGTATGTGGAACTACTTTAACAAAGCACCAATTACCTTGCATAACTCTAAGTGGCATATAAAGCAGGCAGTTCTTGACCTGTACTGGGCTGTTATTGATGCTGCTCATGCTGCTCTGATGAAGCTTAATGAAGTGCCTCCTAGTCCTAGTCATGTTGCTGATATGCTTGATGATAAAATGGTTAAAAGAGGCTTGTTAAAAAAAAGGTATGCTGAGGTTATGAGGCGCTTTTATCATGTTTCCAGGATTATTCTTCACGGACAAATAACAGAGATAAGCGGAGCACAGTTTGATGATTACTTTAAGCAAGCAGAAGCATTTGTTAATGAGATGCAGAGGTTTATAGAAGGGAGGAAGTAGGTTAATTAAGGCTTAATTATTTTTTTTCTTATTTCCCTCATAATTTCTGGAACAGAATCAGAAAGGGTTTCTGTAACTTCTAGTTTTTTAAGTAGGTCACTTAATTCTTGTTTGTTTTCTGACACTATCTCAACTGTTGGCTTAAAATCCTCTATATCTTCAATGAATATTCTGTTTTTCCCAAGTTCATATTCCCATCCTTTTCTAGAATATCCAAAACCTATTTCAATAGAATCACCAAACTCCTTTTTCATATATTGACCAACCTGGTCTAGTGTATCAAATTCTTGTTTCAAGATAACATTCTCTGTTTTTCCTTTTTTCCCCCACTCTGTCTTTTTTCTAACTAAAATAAAATTTTTTGTTGGCCAATTATTCTCTGTGTAAATTCTTAATCTGATAAAATCTTTGTTTAAATCTATCTTGCCTTTTATAGGTACAAAGATAGAATCAGAAAATGAGTAATCACCCTTATAAACAGCTCCAAACTCCTTAACTTTGCTCTTAGAATAATCTATGCTTTTGATTATTCCTCTTCTTTCAACAATCATAGTAGCATCTCCTATACTCACAAGCACTTATCTGCTGACACCCTTGTCTTTGTATTGGCTTGTTTCTATAGGCTAAGAAGGGTGTGTAATAACCATAGCCATAATCAACATTTAAGTCCCAAGGATGCTCATGATGATAGTGTTTTCTGTACATAACACAGCTTCCATCAGGCCCAGGTATGTATCCATAGACATGATTACCAAAGGTTTTCATTCCTTCAGGAATATGGCTTAAGTCTAGTTCTCTTGAGCTAGGATTTCTAATAACATGAATAATTCCTTGTTCTGGGTAGAATAAATCCAGGTCTTTGTAGCCTATGAACTCGTCAAAATGCCCAAAGTCGTCAATAACAAAATCAATGTCTTTACCCATGTCTCTGTGGAATAAATATTCTCTTGGAAAAGGACCTGTTACTATTGGTATATTCTCATAGTCTTTGTAATAAAGATAACTAGGATTAACAGGATAAAGGTCAGGGCCATAAATATAAGAGGCATTAACGCTTGTAAAGCTAATCAAGAAGATGAATAATGCAGTTGTTAAAAATAATAGTTTATTGTTCATTTTATTTTTCCCTAGTAAAACCCTACAACATAAAACCCATTGCTTAATGGCTCTGCTATTCTTGCATAATAAGCTGGCTCTTCTGAGTAGATTTCATTGAAGTTATAACCATAACCATTATAATCATAACCACCATAACCTCCATAATATGGATAATCCATTGTTAGATAACCAGGAGCTCCATACATATGTGGATGGTCAAAGTATTTTCCATTCGAGGTGCTTGGTATATAGCCTGCGTATCTTCCATTGATTTCATCACCATAAAACCTAACTGCTGATGGCTGGTAAAGGCTTGTGGTATAACCACGATTATAAGTGTAATAAACATCTCCTTGTAATGGAGGATTGTATTTTGCTCTCCAAACATCTGGCGGGATATAATAATAATCTGGTCCATAGAACCCAAAGTTTCTTTGCAGATTGTACTCGCTTATATAGCCTGAGAATGCTTCTAAGTCATGGAACTTTACATAGTCTTCTCTGTAAGCTTCATAACGCTCCCATTCCTCTTGCCTTGCTGCAGCTACATCAAAGATTACAGCACTGGCTAGGTTTGAGAGTATTAAGATAAAGATTACAGATAAAAGGATTAGTATTGGTTTTTTGTTCATCAAACCTTTTGTTTGATGTTCAAAAAGCTTTGCTTTTTGTATCATATTAAATCCCCCTTTTCTGCTTGTAACATAACTTATCATTTAAATACTTTTTGGTTTTTAACTACTCCCTGGTGGTTATGAATAATATTTTCCTTATTGAAAATAAATATTGCTAAAAAAAAGAAAATAGGAAAATTATTTGTTAACATCAAAGACATTAGTTAAATCAACCTCTGACTCAGGCATATCCTTAATCTCTTCTTTTCTCTCTTTCTCTGATTTTTTAGGCTGTTCTCTGTCATCTAATTCCTTAATCTCAACATCAGGCTCAGACTCCTGCAACTCTGTTGCTGGCTCAGAACCTTTTTGTGGTTCTGTTGCCTCAGAAGGCTCTTCAGGTTTTTCCTCAGGTTCCTGCGGCTCTGCTGCAGGCTCAGAACCTTTTTGTGGTTCTGTTGCCTCTTCTGGTTCTTCCTCTGGCTCTTTCTCAGGTTCTTCAGCTGGTTCCTCTTCTGGCTCAGGCTCTGCTTCTTTTGTTTCTTCTTCAACAACCTCTTCAGGTTGCTCTTCAGGCTCTTCTACTTCTTCTTTAGACTCTTTAACTGGTTCAGGAGCTGGTTCTTCCTCAGGCTCAGGAGTAGGCTCTTCCTCTGGTTCAGGCTCTTCAGCTGGTTCTTCTACTTCTTCCTTAACTTCTTCCTCAACAGGCGCTTCCTCCTCCTTAACAGGCTCCTCAGCAACTTCTTCCTTAATCTCTTCTTTAGGCCCTTGTGCTATCTCAACAGCAACCTCATCATCCTCTTTTTCAACAAGTTCTTCCTCTTCTTTGACCAGCTCTCTCAAAGGCTTATTAACATCAATCCCAGGAATATCAATCCTAACATCAGCCTTGCCTTTGCCAATATTAGCAGCTAGTTGCTCAACCTGCTTATGAGCAAGTTCAACCTCAGCATCCTTTTTCTCCTCTCCGAAAATCTTTTTCTCTCTCTCAGCAAAATCCTCAGAAACCTTCTTACCAGTAGTAAGCATCTCCTCAGCCATCCTTCTGGCCTCTCCCTCAGAAGAAGCAAGCTTGTTCTTGCGCAGAGTAATAGCTAACTTCTCAATCTCCAACTCTTCCTTAGTTTTAACATCAACCATATTTATCACCATCACCTTTACTATTTAAAAATAATTAAGAAAAAAGACAAAAGAAATGATATATAAAGGTTTTGATTAATTTAAAAAGATAAAATTTACTTAGAAGTTAAACTTTTCGTTAATTCACGGTCTTCATCAGTAAATTCTCTTTCTATAGTAACTGTTCCAGAATACCTTGCCCCTTGCTGTCGTCTATATTTATGATCAAATTCACTGTCTTTATTCTCATCTGTCCAGATAGTTTGGCCTATAATTCTCAAAGGATTAGCAGGACATTCAATCTTTGTTCTCTGACTATTAATAATATAGTTGTCTATCTTAGTTGAATTCAAAGTATCATAAATTCCTTTAATAAGAGGAGTTCCTATCAAGAAAGTTGCAAACCCAATAACACAAGCTTTCTCTAGCTTATTCATAGAAGAAGGGTTATTACTATTATGATTATGTTTTGGTTTAGTCTTAGTAGGTCTTGCATAAAGCATTTTATACTTTTCAGATAATTTCCTTGCTGTACTCTCAAGGGATTTTTCGCCTGTGCAAATTGCTAAAGGCACTGTTTTTACCTGTGGAAAGTGCTTATTTAAAAAGTTTCTATAAAACTTGTCTTTTCTCCATCTCTTTCTTGGTATTTCTATAGAAGATAATACAGGCATAAGATCGGTTTGCATTGCAAATATACAATAGTGTTCTGCCATATAATGATAAAAGGATTAACTTATATATAAATATTTCGATTTTGTAACTACTATATAATGATAAAGAAGATTAAGCCCCTGGCCCAACAACTCTTCCAACAAATATGGTGTGGTCACCGCTCTCAAGCTCCTGGTCAACTCTGCACTCAAGAACTTCCTTGGCTTCCATTATCCTATGGCTCTCAACCTTTTCAGAATCAGCCTTGGTAATGCCAAGAAACTCAAATAGGTCAACAAAAGAACCATCCTGCTTCTCACAAGACAGAACAATGCTCTTCTGTTCATAACCCATGAAGTTAATCACAAAATTGCCAGCCTTGCTAATCATCTTCTTAATATTATCATCACTCTTAACACTAATAGCATAACTCATAGGAGTAATACTAGCAGGCATGTGCCAGCTAACAACACTAATATTATCCTTGACTTCTACTTTTCCAAGCATATCAAGAGGAGCTCTAACAGTTACTAAAACACTGGGGAACAAGTCCTGTCTATTAATAATGTTCCAAATCATGATATTAATTTTGGATAAAGAAGTATATAAAGTTTTTTAATATGGGGCTGCGAGGATTCGAACCCCGATTGCAACCTCCCGAAGGTTGAATGCTAGCCAAGTTACACTACAGCCCCATGGACTCGGCGGGAATCGCACCCGCGGCCCTCACCTTGCGAAGGTGATGCTCTGCTACTGAGCTACGAGCCCTTCTTAGTGCAGAAAAAGATTATATCTTTGTCTTCAAATATTTTTTCATTAATAACAAATAATTCATTAATTAGTTTTTCTATTAAATCAAATTTATTAGTTCTTTTCAGAACACCAAAAACAAATTTCTTTTTACCAACTCTTCTTATTTCTTTTAATCCTTTTTCTATGTCTTCAAAATTATGAATTGATGTTATGCTAATAACAATATCAAAATGATTATCTAGGAAATCAAGTTCTTCTGCTCTGCCAAGCAAAACTTGGTGATTGCCCTTGTATTGTTCTAATAGTTCTTCAGAAGGATCAATTCCTGTAACATCACAGTCAAAAAGGTTTAAGTATGAACCATTGCCGCAACCAACATCAAGTAGCTTATCAGTTTTCTTTAAGTCTAGTTTGCTAAGAATAATCCCTGCCTTTCTTAACTGCTCCTCACTGTGCAGCTCATCATAACCTTTAGAAATCTCATTATAGTAATTCATTTTTCTAGGTTTTTAATAAAATCATGAGCTTTTCTCAAAACAATCCTCTGATTCTCATACTCAACAAGTTTAAGAGCTTGTTCATAATCAACCCATTTGTAATCCTTATGCTCAAGAGTTATGTCTATAGGGTCATCAGTCTTTACAAGGTAAAAGATTGCTGTTTTGTTAGTAGGAACATCATCACGCTCAAAAGAATAATGTATTTCCTCTCTAAAACCTTCTAATATTATAAAATTCTTTATACCAGTCTCTTCCTTTACCTCTCTGTCCATAGTCACAAGCTCATCTTCTTGTCCTTCCATATGTCCCTTAGGGCACTCCCAGTAATCAGCCTTTCTCTGAAGAATCAAGAGGAACTGGTTCTTAGAATTAATCACAACAGCACCTATGCTTGTCTCTTTTTTCTCCATATCTATTAAAGGTTTTGTTAGGGTTTTTATTTTTTGCTATTAAAGCAATGAATAACTATATTAACCCAAACCTTCTACATACAATTATGAAGCTTTATAATAAAATAATTAATTGGCTCAAAAAGCTTTTTGAACTAGAAAAATATGATTTTAGCAGAGTAATATTTGATAAAGAAGTAATTGATGCTATTCTTGAGCTTGCTCAGATGACTTCTCCAAAAGAATTCATTGCATTTCTAGAAGGAAAACAAAGGAAGAAAATATTAAGAATCTATGGCCTTGCTTATCAAGAATACTTTGCTAATGAGCACTCAACCCTTGCTAAGATTAACTTTCCTTTAACCAGCAGTATTGTTGGCAGCGTACATAGTCATCCAGGACCTAGTAACAAGCCAAGCAGAGCTGATTTACACTTCTTCTCAAAAAGAGGCATGATTCATTTAATCATAAAAAAGCCTTACACAGAAAAGGATATTCAAGGCTATGATACTCGTGGCAATAAGATAGAGTTTGAGGTTGTTTAAGTATTGTCAATTACTCTCATCTGAAGACAGGCTTCAGTAACCTATTTAAATAAGTAAGTTTTTTCCCCACTTCATGGAGCAAGCATATAAAACATCACATTTCTCATTAAGAAGAAAAGTATATGAACAAGGAATAGAAGATCTTGAATTCATAGTTCTTGACCCTAATGAATTTGACTTAGTTGAAGAAATAGGTTTTGGTATAACCAAGTCTGAAACCTGGTGCGATATTAGACCTTATATTGAAAGATTAGAAAGAGCTAAAACTGAATCAGAAAAGGATGAAATTCTCTATGATTTATATTTTATAATTACAGGGATGGCAGACTATTTCTGTTAAAGCCTTACGCATATACATATAGTATAGGAAAGAATAGCCCTGAGCGGATTCGAACCGCCGTCATCAGGTCCAGGGCCTGATATGATTGGTCTCTTTTAGATTTGGCCACTACACTACAGGGCTATAATCTCATAGAAAAATAGTAACTTTTTTAAATACTTTACCTTTTCACGACTAATTATGGCAAAACTAAGAAAAGCAGTATCTTATCGAAGAATAGAAAGGCCTTATACTCGCAAGTCCAAGTATAGGAAAAAGAACTTGGTAAGAGCTACTCCTCAGAATCTTATTGTTAAGTATGAGATGGGAGACTTAAAAAAGAGGTTTGATTACAGGCTTGATATCAATTCCAAGGAAGCAATACAGGTAAGGCATAATGCTCTTGAAGCTGCTCGTAAGTCAAGTAACAGGGTGCTGGAGAAGAAAACTGGAAAGCTTGGTTTTAAGCTTAAAATAAGGGTTTATCCTCATCATATTCTTAGAGAGAATCCTGTTGCTACAGGAGCAGGTGCTGACCGTATGAGCACTGGTATGAAGAAGAGCTTTGGAAAGCCTGTTGGCTTGGCAGCCCAGGTAAGACAAGGCCAGACCTTATTTGAGGTTCATGTTGATAAGAATCATTTAGTAACTGGCAAAGAAGCTGCTAAGAGAATAACCAGTAAAATGCCTTGTAAGTGTCAGGTGGTTATTGAGAAGAATGACTGAGCGCATATATTTGTAGGCTCGGAGGGTAAAAATGGAATTCAAGATAAACATTGGGGACCCAAAGACAGGTAAGACTGTCAAGAGAGTTGTTTCTGGTAAAGAGGCAGAAGCCTTTTTTAAGAAGAGGATTGGTGAGAAGATTAATGGTGATGATATAGGCTTTGCTGGCTATGAATTTGAGATTAGTGGTGGCAGTGATTACTGTGGTTTTCCTATGAGAAAGGATGTTAGAGGCACTGCTAGGAAAAGAATACTGATTGTTAGTGGTGTTGGTATTAGGAAGAACAGAAGAGGAAGAAAGGTTAGGAAAACAGTTGCTGGCAACACTATTTATTCAAAGACTGCTCAGATTAATCTTAAGATTATTAAGAAGGGTTCTAAGCCTTTGGCAGAGGAGAAGAAAGAAGAGGAGGAACCTGCTAAGGAAAAGAAGGAAGAAAAGCCTAAAGAAAAGAAGGAAGTAAAAAAAGAAAAGAAACCAGAAGCCAAGGAGAAGAAAAAACCAGAAAAAGCAGAAGCTAAGAAAAAGAAACCAAAAGAAGAAAAGAAAGAGGAGAGTAAAAATTAATTGGCTGTGGGCATTAAAATTAAGCTAAACATTTATAAACTCTTTTCTCTTATTT